>DATATI010000029.1 GCA_036268875.1 Polyangia bacterium
TCAAGGTCGATACCGTATGCGCTTCCTGGAACTCGCTCATATTGATGGTGACGACATTCTGCTCGCCGCCATAGAGCGACTCGGCGAGCGTCAGCGCCGTCTCGGTCTTGCCGACGCCGGACGGCCCGCACAACATGAACACGCCGATCGGCTTGTTCGGGTTGTCGAGGCCGGCGCGCGAGGTCTGGATGCGCTTCACGATCATCTCGAGGCCGTGGCGCTGGCCGATGACGCGCTGGCTCAGCGTGTCGGCCAGCTTGAGCACGGTCTCGATCTCGTTCTTGACCATGCGGCCGACCGGGATGCCGGTCCAGTCGCCGACGACGGAGGCGACCGCCTGGGCGTCGACACTGGGCAGGATCAGCGGCGTATCGCCCTGCAGCTCGGCAAGCCGTGCCTGCGCCTCATGCAGCTTGGACAGCATGCGCTCGCGCTCGAGACCGGTGAGCGCGCCGGCCGGCGCGGCCTCCGTCTCCGCCGCACGCGTCGCGGCGGCCGCCTTCTCGAGCGCGCTGTTGGTACCTTCGACCGGCTCGGCGGTGCCGCGCAGCTTGGCGCGCATCTCGAGGATGCGGTCGACGAGGCCCTTCTCCTCCTGCCAGCGCGCCTCGAGGCCCTTCAAGCGCTCGTGCTCGGCGGCGAGCTTCTCGTTGGCTTGCGCCTCGCGTTGCGCGGTATCGACGCCGACCGCCTTCTCGCGGCCGATGATCTCAAGCTCGGTGTCGAGCGCGGCGATGCGGCGGCGGCTGTCATCGACCTCGGCCGGCACGGCGTGCTGGCTGATGGCGACGCGGGCGCAGGCGGTGTCGAGCAGGCTCACCGCCTTGTCGGGCAGCTGGCGCGCCGGGATGTAGCGATGCGAGAGCCGCACCGCCGATTCCAGCGCCTCGTCCATGAGCTGGATGCGGTGATATTTCTCCATGGTCGAGGCCATGCCGCGCATCATCAGGATGGCCTTCTCCTCGCTCGGCTCGTCGACCTGGATGACCTGGAAGCGCCGCGTCAGCGCCGGGTCCTTCTCGAAGTATTTCTTGTACTCGGCCCAGGTCGTGGCGGCGACGGTGCGCAGCGTGCCGCGCGCCAGCGCCGGCTTGAGCAGATTGGCGGCATCGCCCGTGCCGGCAGCGCCGCCGGCACCGATCAGCGTATGCGCCTCGTCGATGAACAGGATGACCGGCTTGGGCGAGGACTGCACCTCGTCGATGACCTGGCGCAGGCGGTTCTCGAACTCGCCTTTCATCGAGGCGCCGGCCTGCAAAAGCCCGACGTCCAGCGCGCGCAATGACACGTCCTTCAGCGGCGGCGGCACGTCGCCCGAGGCGATGCGCAGCGCGAAGCCTTCCGCCACCGCCGTCTTGCCCACGCCCGCCTCACCGGTGAGGATGGGGTTGTTCTGGCGCCGGCGCATCAGGATGTCGATGATCTGGCGGATTTCTTCCTCCCGGCCGGCGATGGGATCGATCTCGCCTTTGCGCGCCCGTTCGGTCAGATCGACGGAGAAGCGACGCAGGCCTTCCTGCTTGCCCATCTCGGCCGGCGGGATCGCCCCGCTGGCCTCGCCCGGCGACGCGCCTGCGCCGCCACCGTCGGACGCCCGCATTGAAGTCTCTGGCGATCCGCCGACGATGGAATCGAATTTCTCCACCAGCGCGTCGACCTTGATCTTCTCGAACTCGCGCGACATCGCTGGCAAGGCGTTGCGCAGGCCGGGTGTCTTCAGGATGCCGACGATCAGGTACCCGCTGCGAACCTGCTTGTCGCCGAACATCAGGCTGCCGTAGACCCAGCCGCGCTCGACCGCTTCTTCGACGTGCGACGACAGATCGGTGACCGACGAAGCGCCCCGCGGCAGCCGATCCAGCGCCTCGGTCATCTCCTTGGCCAGCCGCGACGGGTCCAGCTGAAAGTGGCGCACGATGCGATGCAGGTCAGAGTCCTGTTGCTGCAGGATCTGCTGGAACCAGTGCACCAGTTCCACGTACGGGTTCCCGCGCAGCTTGCAGAACACCGTCGCGCTTTCGATCGCCTTGTAACCGAGGCTGTTCAACTTCCCGAATAACGCCACCCGGCTGATTTCGGACATGTGCTTTCTCCTGTTTGATAGGGCGATCGTTGTCGCGTCTTATGGCTGCGCCTTCAGGCTGCGTCTGGAATCTCCGCCTGGGGATCCAGTATCAGATCTTCACGCCGATTACCGCTGCGGCCGGGCCGCCCCGCCCAGCTGGTCCAGGCCAGGCGCGACCGTCCCAGGTGCCAGGGCTCGTCGACCCGGTCGTGCAGGATGAGCTTCAGGTCCCAGCGCAGCTGGTCGCCTGTGTAACTGCGCACCATGGCGTTGAGCCGTTTCAGGCTGGCCCCGCCCGGCAGCATCCGTTGGAACTGATCGCGGTCCAGCGGGCCCAGCACCACGCGGAACTTGTGTTGCGCGGCGAAGGTGTACGCGCCCAGCGGCGTGGACACGCCCAAAAGGCCGACGGTCCCTGGAACGCCCAGACGCCAGCGATGCGACAGCGGCAACTCCAGCCAGTCGCCGACGAACTGCTGAATGCGGGTGGGCATCTGGAAGAACTCGCCGATCATTCCGCCGAGACCGTCGGCGTGTTTGGTCTGATTGGACAGCGTGGCGGCGTAAAAAAGTTTGGCCGTGTCGGGCATGGCGTCCATGCCGCGAAACGACGCCAGGCCCAGGCCCGCCATCGCCCCGACGTAGGTGAAGAAACGGTTGGTCTCGGGCAGATCCTGGCCCACTGTCGGCTCGCCGGTGGCCCAGGCGCGATAGAACAACATCAGCATGCGGTGGTGAAACACGTCCAGGAAGCGACCCATGGTGGTGTCGCCGGCGTTGTTGTTTCGGTCGCGCACGTACTCGGTCAGGTGCAGCGGCAACGGACCGTTCGGGCCCAGCAAGCCAAAGAAGTTCACCGCCAGCCGCGGCGGCCGCCCGTCTTTGCCGGCACGCAGAGCCGCCAGCGTGGCCGGGGGGAAGGCCAGCGACGCTTCCTGCCCCAGGCGGATCGGCTCGTCCGCCGGGCGCAGGGCGGCGCCGAAGCGAGGGCGATCGGGGCGATCCCGGTGCAGGGCTTCCATCCGGCGTAGCACCTGGAAAAAGTCGAACTGGTGCGGCGCCCGCGCCAGCAGATCCAGAATCTGCGCGAACGACCGGGCCCGCTCCGGCGGCAGCGGCGCGCGCGCTACCGGAGGCGACGGGCCCGACGTTGCCGCCGCTTGCCCCGACGCCGCCGCCGGCCCGCCTAAAGGATTTGGCGGAGACCCAATCTCGCCGGCCATCGCATGATCTCGCCACGCTGTACGGTGCGCAGCACGGTCTCGGTGAATGAGTTGATCGACACGTACTTGGCGAAGAACCGTTCCAGTACCGCGCCCATAACAAATACGCCGCTGCCTTCGAACGACCCTTCGTCGCACAGCAGACCAATCTCCAGGCCGCGCCCGAACGTCGTCGGTCCCGGCACCGGCAAAGCGCGGGTGATGCCCGTGCAAGACGTGGCGCGTATGCCTTCGATCTGCTTGCGGGCGGTGGGGTCGGTGAGGTCGCCGTACAGCGACAGCATCTCGCGCAGCGCCGATGCTTTTTCGCCCGCGCCCGAACCGGTGTCGACCAGCGACAGATAATTCAGCGATAGGTGACTGATGAGACGCCAGCTGGTGTCGCCCAGCGCGTGCGATGCGCGCGGCGGCGTCGGCCCAGAAACGCAACGAATCGCCTCCACCGGCGCGCCTGATTCCAGCGTGAAGTCAGTGCGGCCCTGGCCGATGGTCATGTGCAACGGCAGGTCGCGGTTGGTGCACACGGTCTCGACCGCCAGCTGCCGGAGGCTTGACCGATAAGGCCCCTCGTCGGGATCGACCAGCGACAGGAAAACCTCCGACCCGACGTAGCTGGACCGCGCGCCCTGGCCACGCTGCCGCGTCGACAGCATGCGTCCCTGGCGCGACACCGTGTAATACGCCGGCACCTCGTCGGCCGCCGATTGATCGTTCCAGGCAAAAAACGGATGGAACTGCTGCTTGACGTCCGAGCTGGCGCCGTAGCCCACCACTTCCTTCACCCCGTAGATCTCGAAATCCATAGGCCGCGTGCGATCGGGGACCACATGGTACTCGGTGGTCGCCTCGGTCAGGTGGATGCGATCGGCGCGGCGCGGGAACAAGTTCACCGCCGGCGTGCAGTAAAGCGCCAGGTTGTCGGCGCTGACCGTACCGTCCAGCGTGCGCTCGTGCGTGTCAGTGACCACCAGGATCTCGATCTCCTGGGCGTTGCAACGGCGCACCGCCGGTGCAAGACCGTTGACGCTGACGAAGAGAAAGCGCGCCGGGAAAGCAAAGTACTCCTGCAACAGGCGATAGCCTTGAAAGGACCGCGGTCCGTACGGCAGCAACGCCTGCTGGTCTTCGAACCCCACCGCCGCCGTCGGCGCCTCCGTCACCACATGCCGCCAGGGCACGGGCCGGGTGGTCGGGCGGGCGATCACCGCCAGCGTGCGCCCCACGATCTGTTCGTAAAGCCGGGTCGGCAGCTCGTCGCTGCCGCGCAAGAAAAACGTCAGGTCGTTGAGCGCCATCTCGGACAGGTTCATCCCCGCCGTCGAGCGCAGCTTGAGGCGCAGCGCCGCCCGCGCCCGCCGCGGCAGCTCGACGTCGCCCAGATCACCGACGTAGCCGGTGTACTCGGCGTGCACCAGCTCCAGCGGCCACAGCGTCACGTCGTGCGCGGTCCGGTATTCGCACGACGTCTGATCACCACGCCCAAGCATGCTGCGCATCGACGTCCCGCGCGGCACCTGATAGCCGAGGGCCAGTGCGCCCTCGCCCTGGTTGGGGAACATCTGCACCGTGGCCATCGACGGCGTCGGCGCCAGATAGTGGGGATAGATGATCTCCAGCAGGTGCTGCGAAAACCGGGGAAATTCCGCGTCGATTTTCAGGTGCACGCGGGCCGCCATGAAGGCGAACCCTTCCAGCAACCGCTCGACGTACGGGTCGGAGCATTCGAAGGTCTCGAGGCCCAGGCGCCCGGCCACCTTGGGAAACTCGCGGGCGAACTCGGCGCCCATCTCGCGCACGTATTGCAGCTCGCGGTTGTAGTACTGCAGAAGACGCGGATCCATCAGCGTCCCGCGCTGCCCAGGTCGGACACGTTCACGCCGCCGTTCTCAAGGTCGATCTCGGTGCGCAAAAACAGCCGCAGCGGCAGGGGCTGCGCCCACAGCTCGGCCTCGATGTCGAAGCACATGGCGTTGTGGTTCATCTTCTGTTCGTCGTTGAGCAGGACGATCTTCACCGTGTTCTTCAAGAGGCGCGGCTCGAAATCAAAGATCACCTTCGACAACAAACGCTCGAGGGCCCGCAGATCCACGCTGGACGCCGTGTGCCCGGCCAGATCGGGCATCCCGAAGTTCACCACCGACTGCGCCACCTCCGGGTAGTCGCTGAGGTTTTGCAAGCTGGCCAGGTTCGTGGTGTTCAGCAGCCAGGTGAGGTCGCGCCGCACGCACTCGCGCAACCGCGCCGGTGACAACACCCGTTTGTCTCTCGACTCTTGCCGCGCCTCCGGCTCCTCGTCGGTCAACCGATCGAGCAGCGACGGCTGCAGCCGCTCTTTCTGGGTTAGTTCCGCCAAAAGCGCTCGCTCCGCTCGCTAGGCGGGCGACTCCGCTCGTTCCGCCGACGCCTCGTCCGCCGCTCCGTCGTCGACGACGTCAAGCTGGATGGTCCGCACGTCCATCAACGGAAACTCGCCCGCGTCGGTGGCCAAGAGCCGCTGGCCGAGACCAAGGTACGTCGCGCCCGGCCGCTCGACCCACTCCGTGCTGCGGGCCATCACCGCGCGCGGATCTTTCGACGTTTCGGACCCTGGATAGCGCGTCGGGATGAACGCCACCGTCTGGCCGGCGTTGGCGAACGTCAGGCTCGCCGGCGTCCAGGCCACGTCACGCAGGTCGATCGGCTTTTCGATGGTCACCTCGCGCAGCCGCGAAAACGGAATCCAGTAGTAACGTCCGTTGACGATCGCCTCCAGCAGCGGGCCCAGGCGCGGATCCGCGTCGGCGATCCAGGCGAACGGCTGGTCGTTGATCTTGCCTGTTGTGGCAGGCGCGCCCTCGAAGGCCTTCTCGCGCAAAGTGGCCGCCTCGTCGAATTTCTCCTCGGCGGTCAGCTTCAGCGCCTGCACAACCAGCGCCATCCACTCGGCGGGTTTTCCGAACAGCAGCGGCGTCTTGTGGCCGGCGAACACCTCGCCGCGCAGAACCTCGCACTTCAACGCTTCTTGATACGTCTTCAGCATGGCCACTGTCGACGGATCAATGTCGGACGCCACTTTCAGCTGGGTCAGCGCGCGGTCCCACTGCCCCATCACCGCCAGGAGCTGGAACAGAAAAACGCGGAGCTTGCCGTCGGACGGTTGCTTACGCACCCGGGCCTGCAGATCTGCCAGGGCATCGTCAAGACGTCCGGCACGAACACTTTCCTCGGCGGTCATGGGTTGGTCTCCTGGCAGGCAGCCACACGGCAAATACCTCGCGCCCGGCGACCCAACGGCCACCAGACGCGAGGCGGTCACCGCGAGCGCGCCTTAGGCGATGCTGTCGGTGTTGGCCGGGATGTTCCAGGTCACCGGGATGGCCGCGCCGCCAGCTCCGGTCGCCGTCTGCGGCGTGTAGATGACCTCGAACTTGCCGAAGTTCAGGGTGACGTTCTCGGTCAGACGATCCTCGCCGCCGCTGCCGCCGGTGGAGACGTTCGAGATGAGGACGTCCAGCAGCTTGATCTTCAGGTACTCGAGCGGGTGCTCACCAGCCTTGCGCACCGTTAGCAGCGCCTGCTTGAAGTGCTTGCCGTTGCAGCACATCTTGATCAGGTTGGGCGAGGAGGTGTCGATGTACTTGGTGAACGACAGATCCTGAACGTTCACCTTGCCCGCGCCACCGCCGGGGCCCGCGTGAGTGGTTCCGGACTGGGACATGCCCCAACTCCACGCCAGAACCTGTATCTCATCCTTGTGCGTCTTATCGACGGACTCACCCTTGATGTCATCAATCTTCATGAACATATCGACGGCCATGAACAGTCTCCTTGTCTTCGGACGTTGGGATCGCCCCTACCCTGCAGCGACCATATTTTTACACTCGCGTAAGCTCAAACTACTTTTTCGCTGATGGCAGCACCGACGTCAGGCGCAGCGACACGGTCAGCCCTTCCAGCTGGTAGTGCGGACGAAGGAAGAACTTCGAGGTGTAATACCCCGGGTTCCCTTCGACCGACTCGACAACCACCTCGGCGGCAGCCAGGGGCTTGCGCGCCTTGACGTCCTCGCTGGAGTGCTGGGGATCGCCGTCCACGTACTGCAGGATCCAGCTCTGCAGCCAGTTCTGCATGTCATCGCGTTCCTTGAACGATCCGATCTTGTCGCGAACGATGCACTTGAGATAGTGCGCGAAGCGGCAGGTCGCGAACAGATACGGCAACCGTGCGGCCAGGTTGGCGTTGGCGGTGGCGTCGGGGTCGTCGTATGTCCCCGGTTTTTGCAGCGACTGCGCGCCGATGAACGCGGCGAAATCCGAGTTCTTCTTGTGAATGAGCGGCATGAAGCCGTTCTTGGCCAGCTCGGCCTCGCGGCGATCGCTGATGGCGATCTCCGTCGGGCACTTCATGTCCACACCGCCGTCGTCGGTGGGGAAGGTATGGGTGGGCAATCCCTCGACCGAGCCGCCTGATTCGATGCCGCGGATGCGCGAGCACCAACCGTAGATCTTGAACGACCGGTTGATGTTCACCGCCATGGCGTAGGCCGCGTTGGCCCAGGTGAACTTGCTGCTGTCGGCGGCGGCCGTGTCCTCTTCGAAGTCGAACTCCTCGACCGGGTTGGTCTTGGCGCCATAGGGGCGCCGGGCCAGAAAGCGCGGCATGGTCAGGCCGAGATAGCGAGCGTCGTCCGACTCGCGCAGCGACCGCCAACCGGCGTACTCCGGTGTGCTGAAGATCTTGGTCAGGTCGCGCGGGTTGGAAAGCTCGCTCCAAGATTCCATCTGGAACAAGCCCGGCGCGGTGCCCGAGATGAACGGCGCGTGGATGGCCGCCGCGATCTTCGACACCTCGCCCAGGAGCTCGACGTCGGGCGCGTTGTGGTCGAAGTAGTAATCGCCCACCAAGCATCCGTAGGGCTCGCCACCCAGCTGGCCGAACTCTTCTTCATAGAGGCGCTTGAACACCGGGCTTTGATCCCAGGCCGCGCCCTTGAACTTGCGCAGGGTCTTGTGCAGCTCTTTCTTCGAGATGTTCATGACCCGGATCTTCAGCATTTCATCGGTCTCGGTGTTGTTCACCAAGTGATGCAGGCCACGCCAGGCGCTTTCCAGTTGCTGAAAGTCCGGGTGATGGACGATGGCGTTGATCTGCTGGCTCATCTTCTTGTCGATCTCGGCGATCATGGCGTTGATCGACTCGACGACGTCAGAACCGATGACGGTGGTCTTTTCCAGCGCTTGCTGGGCCAGGGTGCGAACGGCCGATTCAACTTCTTCGCGCGCCCGATCCGACTGTGGCTTGAACTGCTTTTGCAGCAGCGAGGCAAACTCGCTGGTCTCGCCGGTGGCGCCGGCGGCGGCTTCTTTGCTTTGCTCTAGCTCGGCCATGACTACTTGCCGTCCTTATCGGCGGGGGCGTCGCCGGGTTGCTCAGGTTTCGGCGCCGAGGCCAAAGTTTTTAGCAGGGTCGGATCGCGCATGACCTTGCCGATGAGCTCCTCGGCCCCACTCTTGCCATCCATATAAGTGACCAGGTTGGTCAGTTGCTGACGCGCTTCCAAAAGTTGGTTCAACGCCCCCACCTTCCGCGCCACCGCGGCCGGGGAGAAGTCGTCCATATTTTCAAACGTGATATCCAGGTTCAAATTCCCCTCGCCGGTCAGCGTGTTGGGGACCTGGAAAGCCACCCGCGGCTTCATCGCCTTCAGCCGCTCGTCGAAGTTATCCACCGAAATTTCCAAGAATTTTCGGTCAGTGACGGCCGGCAAGGCCTCGGCGGGTTTTCCCGACAAGTCGGACATCACGCCCATGACGAACGGCAGCTGGACCTTCTTCTGTGCGCCGTAAAGCTCGACGTCATATTCGATCTGAACCCGGGGTGCTCTGTTTCGCGCAATGAATTTTTGGCTGCTGCTGCTCATGTGACCACCTGCCTCCTGTGAATGAGAACGCCGAGTTCGCTATTCGGTTCTCCCTTTCAGAACCTCGACCTGAGAAACGGCTTCGGGGACCAACTCGCGGACGATATCGATGAAGCTCATCATGACCAGCTTCTTGCAGCGGGCCATGAAAAGCGGAACGGGACTGGAAGGTTCGTACCGGTCGTAATAGGCGGAGATCTTGTCCAGCGCGCGGATGACATCCTCGCGCGAGCCGATCTCGCCGGGCAGGCCGCCACCACGGTTTGCCACGGGACCACCTCCTTCGTTACCGGCGTCGACGCCGTCGACCATCGCGGCGCCGGCGGCGGCCGGCGCGCGCAGCGCCAGCTTGGCGCCCAGAAATTGGCTGGCCTTGCGCACCAACGGCAACAACTTGCTGTAGTTCACCCCGCTGGACTCGCCGACCTGCGCGGCCACCGACGCCTCCAGCGCGACCAGCGCGTCGCCAGCGGCGCGCGCGGCCACGGCAAGGGCCTGCAATTCGCCGAGGTCGCAATCCAGCGCCGCCGCGTCCAGCGACGCCATGGTCGGTCCTTGGGTCCCGGCGGCGAGGGCGTCGCCCGAGGCGATCTCCAGATCCTTCAGCGTGAATCGACCGAGAGTCCGCGACGCGACCAACACCGTGGCGCGCACGCCGGAGATGGTCTCGCCGTCCGCCATGCTGTTGAGGATGTTCACCCGCATGGTCGGATCGTTGTCGTCGTCGGGATCGAGCCGCGGGTAGATCCCCGGCCATTGGTGGTCGACGAAATCGCGCAGCACCGACAGACCCTGGGAAAAGCCGTTCCAGCCGCTGGTGCGCAGCAACGCTTTGGTCAGATGGGCGGCGACGCGCAGATCTTTGCTGCGACCCAGAAGTTCCAGCGCCTGCCTCTGCACCGATTTCCAGTCGGGCTCCTCGGCGGGTACGATGGTGCTGCCGATCTGTTGTTCTGGTTTCCCTTGTCCAAGACGTTCGAGTTCGCCAAACGCGACGTCGTATTCAAGATCGCTGCCGCACGGATCGGCCCCCGCGATGGGAGCGAGGATCGTATCAAGGACAAGGGTAGCCATGGCGCAGCTAAAGCGGCGCGCTTATTAGCTCGCAGCAGGCGCGGCTTGTCAATTCCAGGTTCGTCTACGGCGGCATATGTAAAGCCGCCGCCACCGGTCGGTCTCGCGCAGCCTTCGCTTCACAGTCGCTTCACGGGGGCCCCCTGCGTCACGGATCGGGTATGATGGCGCCCTTTTCGCGAACCGCTCGATGAAGCTCGAGGTCAAAATCAAAACCCCCGCCGGGGGCCCGGACAAGACGTTGCACTTTTCGCAGTCACCCGTGCGCATCGGCCGGAACCAGTTGAACGACATCTCGCTGCAGGACCCGTTCGTCTCCGAATGGCACGGCATCATTCGTTTCGATCAGAAGAGCCTGGCGTACTTTGACCTCGGTTCGACCAACGGCACCGTGCTGGAAGGCAAGCGCCTGACCAAGAACGTGGCCATGGAGCTGTCCGACAGCTCGCGCCTGCAGCTGGGATTGCTGGAATTGACCGCCATCCGAATCGATGACGAACCGCCGGTGCCGCAACCGCAGCCGCGGCGGTCGCAAAGCGGCCCGCACAAGACCATGGCCTGGGGATACACGCCGCCCGGCCCCGGAGCGCCGGGTTCGGTCGCCCCGCACGGCGACGGCTGGACGCCGGGCGCCCCCGCGCCCAGCGGCAGCATTGATGTCGATCTCGGCCTCACCCCACCGCCCGGCGCCAATCCGCTCGCCGCGGCCTTGCGAGGCGCGTCCGCTGCCAGCGCGCCCAGCGGCGACGCTGCCCTGTTGATCCGTCAAGGCAAGCTGCTGGAGGCGTTCGGCGAAGCCTTCATCGGTCTGCGCAAAGGCTACGAACAGTTCGGCGCCGAGGTCGGCGTGCGCACCATCAACGGCGCCACGCCGCTGCACCGGGCCCGCACCCGCGCCGAGTTGATGGATTACTTGCTGGCGCCCGGCGTGGATCCGGAAGCGGCGGCGCGCGACCTCATCGCCATCTTCGCCGACTTCGGCATCCACCACATCGCCATGATGGAAGGCGTGACCGAGAGCGTGCGGACGTTGCTTCAAGGGTTGGATCCGCGCGCCAACGATCTGGACGACGCCGCCCCGCGCTTGTTCTCCGGCGCCAAGGTGCGAAACCAGTGGAAGGCGTACCTGGAGAGGTTCGAGCAGATCGCCGCCGACGACAACGAGCTGCACGGCGCCGTCTTCGGCGAGGAATTCGCCCGCGCCTACGCCAGTGTCACCGTCGGTGATGACGGCGGCAAACGCCCTGAAGGCGACGAGTGAGCAACGCCGACGGGCGCGGCGGGCAACCGGCGGCTGCAACGTGCGTTCCGTTCGCCGTCGCCGCGCTGGCCTTGTTCGCTGCCACCTGCGCCAGCGGCACGCCGCCGCCCACTGTTCCCAAACCGATCTGCAGCATCGACACCACCGTCGGCATGGACAAGGCGCCGCGCGATCGGGTCTTCCCGCCGGCCTACTGGTTCGTGCTGCTGGTCGAGGGCTATCAGTCATCAGGCGTGATCACCCGGCCGTCGAAAGACTGTCGCGGCTTTCCTTTGCGTCAGGACGGCGAGGGTTGCAGCGGCGAATTGCCGGCCGAGCTGGCGCCGGTGCCATTGACCCAGCGTGATCTGGTGGTGGTGAGCCTGGGCGACGCGCGCCGCCTGGTCTGGGTGATCACCGACCGCCTGCCCGACGGTCAAGGCCAGGGCCCCATCGCCATCGCCGAGATTGGCGTGCACGGCGTGGGCGTGCGCGCCATCGGCACGCTGCGTACGTATCCTGAAAATGTGGCCCTGCGCCTGGAGCGCGTCGGCGCCAGCACCGTGCTGGTGGCGGAAGGCGAAAAATGCGCCGGCACCGGCGCCGACTGCGAGCGGGCCGTGCGCTTGTTGCCGCTGCTGGGCGATCGCTTCGTCAGCAAGCCGATCGTCGACGACCACAACGCGTGCCTTGGCAGCGCGTTCTTTCCCGTGCGCACCAAAGGCGGCATCGGCCACCGCACCAGCACCAACTATGAACTGGAAGCGGCCCTGGTTTTTGGACCCGACTCGATCACCGTGCGCGAACAGCTGGCCATCTCCGATGGGCACGGCTCGTCGACGACCGAGCAATCCGGCGGGGCGTTCGTCACCCGCGTGCAGGCCGACCGCACCTTGACCATCAACGGCGGCACCGTCGTCGCGAACGGACCGTCACTGCTGGATCGCTGGCTGGCTCAGCACGGCGGCGCGGTCGATCGGCACTAAGCGGTTCGCGCCGGCTGCGTGAACCGGTCACCTTCTATGTGGCGAGGCACTAGACCGCAATCAGGTTGAAGCGAGATCGAAGGGTGAATCGGTAACGTAACCGAGGCTGCACGCGCGGCTTGGACGTGGCGACAAATTGGACGGCCTGAGCCGCTTGGCGGCTTCCCGCCCGCGGAAGGCCTCTGTCTACGCCACCTCTCCCATCAAGGCTTTCGTCGCCGCATGGCATCCGTTGGGCCTTCGAACCGGGGAGGCCTTCCGCCGTCGGGAAGCCTTGTTCCGGAGCCGGTCGGATGCCATGCGGCGACGAAAGCAGCCAAGCGGCCCACCACGCCGAATTTGT
The DNA here is from genome assembly GCA_036268875.1 of Polyangia bacterium. GTDB lineage: Bacteria > Myxococcota_A > Polyangia > Fen-1088 > Fen-1088 > DATKEU01. Next base: position 12,831 of record DATATI010000029.1, read on the forward strand.
CGCGCCGTCCAAGCCGCGCGTCCAGCCTCGGTTACCGTTCGTCCCGTGTCGCCTCCGAGATCGGGTCAATTCGATAGCGGTCTAGTTCGTTGTCTTCGAAGAGCTGATCCGCCCGTTCATCGCGACTACCTCGGCCGAAACGCGTTCGATGCGGCGAAGAACGTCGCGCGTCTCCAGCAGCGACTGGCGTTGGGTTGAATCGACAACAAGCGCCGCGGCCAGCACGTCGACCAGCTCGGACGAGGTTTCTTGGGCCGCCACCACCTGGCGCAAAAGCTCGCCGCCTTCGGGGATGGACTCGGCCAGGTGATTGACCAACGCGCGCAGTGACTGGTCGGCGTCACGCAGCTCGCGCTGGTCGATGGTGGGAAGATCGGGCAGCGAGGCGGCGCTGATCAACCGATACGGGCGATCGGAGATCAGTTCTTCTTCGATGCGGATGCGGGCCCGGCCGCGAACCACCAGGTTGAAGCGCCCGTCGACCAGCTCGTGTGCCATCACCACCTCGCCGATCCCGGCCACCGGAAGCACCGACGGCTTTTCGACCAGATCCAGATCCTGCCCGGGCGTGATCAAGCCGATGGCCAGAAATCTTTGCCCTGCCAACACGTCGCGGGCCATGGCCCGATAGCGTTCTTCGAAGATGTGCAGCGGCAAAAGCGCGTGCGGAAACAGCACCACGTTCGGCAGCGGGAACATGGGCAGCCGGCCCAGCGCCTCTTGAAAACTGCGGTCCTGCGCCAGCGGGCCGGCGTCGAAGTCGCTACCCAAAGACGTCCACGCAAGACCCGGTCAGGGCCAAAGGTGCCTCGGTCGCCAGGTACAGCACCACACCGGCGACATCTTCGGGCGACATCATCGGCGTGGCGCCGGGCATGCCGATTTTTAGCATGTCGGTGTCGACCGAACCGGGACAGACGGCGTTGACGGCGATGCGATGGGCGCGCAGCTCTTCCGCCAGGGCGCGGGTGAACCCGACCACACCGTGCTTGGCGGCGCAGTACGCGGTCAGCCCGGCGGTGCCTTGCCGGCCCGAGATCGAGGCGACATTGATGATGCGTCCGCTGCCGCGCGCCTGCATATCGGCGACGAAGGCCCGCGACACCAGGAACGTTCCTTTGAGGTTGCTGTCGACCACTTCGTCCCACGCCTCTTCGGGCAGCGACGCCAGCGGAGCGCGCGCCACCGTGCCGGCGTTGTTGACCAGGATGTCGGGGACGCCGATGCGTTCGCGAACCGTGTGGGCAAAGCGCGCCACGTCGTCGGCCAGGCGCACGTCGCAGACCAGGACGTCGGGCGCCGCGTGCAGCGCGCAGCCCATCACCTCGGCACCGGCGGCGCGCAGAGCGGTGGCGATGGCCAATCCGATGCCGCGCGCGGCGCCGGTGACCACCGCCGTCGATCCGGCCAGCGTCATCGGACCCGCCCGCCCAGGTTCGCGGCCGCCAGCAGTCGCGCCTTCAGATCGGGACGCTCGCGCATGTCGCCGACGAAGGCGCTGGTCACGACGCCCGATTGATCGTGTTTTTCGCCGGGGATGGCCAGGCACATCTGCTCTGCTTCGATCACGCAGCCGGCGCCGCGCGCCTGCAGGTGGCGGCACAAGCTGTCGGCGATCTGGTGCGTGGCTCGCTCTTGCAGCGTCAGGCGGCGGGTGAAGCAATCGACCAGCTCGGCCAGCCGTCCGAACCCCACCAGCTTGCCGTTCGGGATGTACGCGACGTGGGCCACTCCGCGGTAGGGCAGCAAGTGGTGCGGGCACATCGAATGAAAGCGCAGGCCGCCCACCACCACCACGTCGGGATCAGCCTCGCCCACCACCGGATCGCCCAGGATGGCCGCCGCATCCATGGCGTACCCGGACAAAAATTCCGTCGCCCACAGGTGCGCCACACGGGCCGGGGTCTGCGCCAGATCGCCGTCAGCGGCCGGGTCCAGGCCCGACGCGCGCAACAGCGCTGCCACTGCCGCCTGCAGCGCCGCCTCGTCGGGCACGTTCAGTCCAGCCGTTGCGGCGCGCGCGGGATCTGTTCGTCGATGGGGCGACGCGAGCCGAAACCGCCGTCGACGGTATGCCAGAAACGAATCTGCTTTTCGCCCAGCTTCCAGCACAGCAGGATCTCATCGCTGCCGCGGCGGCCGGGAAAATCAACCAGTCCGGTCTCGATGTCTTTGATCTGACCGCCCAGGGCCTTGACCCGTTCAATCTCGTCGGACAGGGCTTCGTAGAAACCGCGCAGCACCGCTTTGGCCTGGCGCACCTCGGGCGTGCCGGTGTCTTCGGCCGAGGCCTCGTCGCGCTTGCCGCGGCCGCCGGCGCGATCCAGTTTCTCTTCCACGCCCCGCAGGCCGGCGCGCAGCTGCAGGACGTCGGTGAAGATCCGTTCCAGCGTCGGGATCAGCTCTTCGACGTCGCCCACGGTGAAATGCGTTCGCGCCATCGGGATAACTTACATCATTCTGGCGTCGGCAACTGTCCACCCACGATCGCCCGGTGCGCTGTCGCCGCCGACGGCCAGTGTCTTGGTGGTCGTGACGCCGCTGCGGGCCTTAGGAAGAGGCGCTCACTTGCACGCGTAGGCGCTGAGCGCCGGCGTGATGCCGTTGGCGGTCTCGCTGCTGGTGTAATAGCCAAGGCCGTCGGGCCTGTACTCGACGGCTTCGCCCTGCGGTTCGGCGGCGACCGGCATTGTCATGGCGGCGCCGCTAAACACCGAGACCAGATCGCCGTCGGCCCGGCGGGTCAGCTCGTAAAGCGCCAGCTTGGTGCGGATGAGGATCCGATCGCTGCAAGGATGAAAGCTGCCCCCCGTCACCAGACCGGCGCTGGCCGGCAGCGACAGCGTGGCCACCTTCACCACCGTCACCACCGTGTTCGCTTGCAACGGCAGCGGCAGTTCGTAGACGGGCGCCGAGACGTTGGCTTCTTTCAGCACGATGAACACGCGGCCGGTCTGCGGGTCCACCAGCAAAGATTCGGCGTTGTGTGGGCCGTCGGGATAGACGAACGGAAACATTTCGTAGGTGACGTTGATGCTGCCACCAGCGGTGGGCAACGTGTCGGGCTCGGCCACGCGGTAGATGGCGTACTGCTTGCGGTTGACGTCGTTGTCGCCGGTGTCGCTGAGGTACACGCACGATCCGACCGGACACGGCCCCATGGCGATGTCTTCCCAGTCGGTGTTTGTCGCGCCGGGGAGATCCAGCTCGGCGCTGATCTGGGCGGCTTGATTCAGGGCAAAGAACCGCGCCGTGTCGCCCGAGTCATTGTGCGCATAGAGGATGCCGGGGTGGACGCGGCTGGCCGCCAGGCCGGACAGCTCATGCAGCGTCGGCGAGATCAGACCCAGCGCAGTCGGCGCGGCGTAAGCGGCGCAGTGCTGACAGACGGGCGGGCCGATGTCAACGCCCACCACGTCCGGCGGCGTCCACGCGTCGTCGGCGGTCCCGTCATCGCCGGCATCGGCGATATCGGCGGTCGTCTGCCCGTCGATCGGATCAGGCTCCTCCGCCGCGGCGTCAGGCGGGTCGTCGCTGATCGGCACATCGGGGGTGCCGCCGTCGGCCCGGGCGTCGACCTTGTAGCCTCCGGTTCCACCCGTGACCACCTGCAGGCCACCCTCGTCGATCTCGCAGGCGACGGTGGCCAAAGCCAGATAAATGGCCAGCACCGGCCATGTTCTTCGCGACCGCAGCGCCGGTGCTCTCATGCGTCTCACGCGTCTCGACACTTTCGCGGACAAACCTGAGCCGTCTTGACGCGTTTCAGTAGCACGGTCGGCTGTAAGAGCGTAAACGGTTTGTGAACCGATTGATAGTTCTTCGGCGGCGCCAATCAGCGGACGAAACGGCCGCGGTCGCCGTCAGCGCCGGTCGCCCAGGAAGCCCGGATGCGGGTACAGCGGCGGCTTGCGGAAGCGGCCGGTTTGCCGGCGAATGTCGACGTCGTCGAACAACAGCGACGGCGTGACGATCGCCGACGGAATGCCGCTGAAGCCGCTGCCGCCGTCGATGTAGTCGTAAACCAGCGGCTCACGCCCGACCGCGACGATGTCCTTCAGCGCGCGCGGCAAAAGGTTCTCCAGCGTGAGGCCGCGTACCAGCGTCTCCTTGCCGTTGTGAACCCGATAGACAACCAGCGGCCGCACCGGCGGCGGTCCGTGGCTGCCGCCCAGACCAAACGAGAACAGCAGCGTCAGATCGTCGTTGTCGCCGCCCAGCCCCGGCACGTTGGGATCTTCCAGCAGGCGCACCACATACGGTGTCACGCCGCCGCCCTTGGCGATCTTATCAAGCTGGCCAATCAGCGCCGCCCGCGGCAGCCCGCCCTTGCCGCTCACGATCAGGTTGCCGAGGTGCGCGCGCGGCGAGGTGAAGCGCGAACCGCGGGCGTGGCCATTAGAGTGCGGGAGCTCCTGACGCGGCGTCCGCGACATCAACAGCGAGCGCAAAATTCCTGCCTCGACCAGCGACACCCGCCGGGCCGGCACGCCCTCGTCGTCAGCGCGATAGGCGCCGAACAGCGGCTGCTTGCCAGGGCCTTCCTCCAGCAACGGATCGTCGACCGCGGATAGCAGGGGCGAGGCCACCTTCTGACCCAGCTTGTTGGCCAGCTCGCTTTGTTCGTTGCGCTCTTCGCTGCCGGCGGCGGCGGTCTTGGGCGGCGGCGTGCCGGCCAGGTTGTCGCCCAGCAAAAGCTTGATGATCTGAGCCGCCGCCGGACCTTCGAACAACACCGGGCCCGAACCGCTGGCCGCCACCGGCGCCGAGCGCATCGCCGTCAGCTCGGTGGCCATCGCCCGCACCGCTTTTTCCATCTCGGGCAGCGGCGGCAGGCCAGCGACGGTGAGGGCGTTGAAGGGCACAAAGCTGTGCAGCTTCATCCCGTCGTCGGCCTGGGCCTCAGCGGTCACCTCGACCCGCACGGTGCGCTGGTGGTCGTCGATGAACGTGCCGTCGCTGGCCGCCATGCGCCGGCGGATCAGCGCCGCCGTGGCCGTCACGTGCGAGCCCACCACCAAAGGAAATTCGCGGAACACCGCCGACAACCGCTCGGTAAGGCGGCGCAACGACTCGACGTCGGCGTCGACGGTGGCGAGCGGCAGCGTGACGTGGGCGGGCGGCTCGGCGGAAAAATCGCCCAGAGCGGCGTCTCCTTCCGCGCTGGCCTGGCTGGCCGCCGCCGCCCGCTTGCGCGCCAGCACCTCCAGCGCCGCCTTGTACGCCTCGTCGGTGCGCAACCACAGCTCGCGCCGCAAGGCCGCGTAGTCGTCTTCGATGGGCAACCCGGCAAAGCGGCCACCGCTGCCTTCAAAGTTGCTGTTGTCGAAGGTCGGATCGCCGACGCGCAGGTCGGTGCGCAGCACGCGGGCCACCGAGCGATTGGCCGCCGTCGGGGCGCCGAAGGTGGCGGCGGCGACCAGCTGATCGACGTCGCTGATGGTGTAGGCGAGATAGTACGGCCGCGGCTCGTCGCCCAGGCGCAGCTCGGACATCGATCGGGTCAGTTCGTCTTGCAGGGCTTTGCGCACGCTGGCGTCGTTGGTGCTGACGCGCGGATCGGCTTCGATATCGACGCGCACGCCGAAACCCAGCGACAGCAACGCCGCGATGGCGACGATCAGCGAGGCAACGGAACGAATACGACCCGTCACCGGTCGTCTCCGTTCGTCGTCGGCACGCGGCCTATCGCGTGGACGGAGCTCGGGCTTCGCCCGAGCGGAGTCCTTCGCGGGAGGGTCCGGGAACCCTCCCAGGGTTGCCGGTTCAACGACGGCGCGGGCAACGCGGGCGGTTTGTCGTTGCCCTTGTCGCGTCGTTCGATCTCGATCTGATCCACCAGCAAGCTGGGGCTGGTGGCCGATACCGGAACGAATCCGGATTCGGCGCCGCAGTAGCCGTTGAAGGTCTGGTAGTCGCCGGTGGCGGCGTGAATGCGCGACAGCGCGGCCAGCGGCGTGCCGACCACGTCGACGCCGCGGACCAGCTCGTCCGGCCGGCCGTCGACCCACACGCGGTAGACAAGAATCGGTAGCACCTTGAAGGCCTGCGGCCCGCCGCGCGTGGTGTTGGTGAAGCCGCCCGAGATGTCGCGGAACAAAAGCCCGTACGGTTTGCCCTGACGGGTGGCCACCTCGCGCAGCAGGCGGCGCAGCTCATCAGTCGACACCACCGTCGCCGGCTGCACCACCAGGTTGCCCTGGCGCGACACCACCTGCCGCCCTTCCTGGCGGCGTCCGTGCCCGTTCGACTGGCTGAACCCACGCGTCGGCGATCGGCTGAGCAAGAACGTCTTCAGCACGCCGTCCGCCACCAGCGTGGCCCGCTGGGCCGGCACCGCCTCGTCGTCGAAGTGATAAAAGCCGTTCAGATCGACGCCGCCGATGCGGGCCAGCGTCGGATCGTCGTAGACAGAAATGAACGACGGCATCACCGGCTCGCCGATCTTCTTGGCGAAGGTCTGTCCTTCGTCGTCGTTCTTCTGGCGGTGGCCTTCCACCCGATGACCGAAGATCTCGTGAAAAAAAACCCCGGCCGCTTTTCCTTCCAGGATCGCCGGCCCGATATAGGGATCGGCCAGCGGCGCCCGGCGCAACGCCTTCAGATCGGCGATGATGGCGTCCGCGGCGCGGTTCATCTCGGCGTCGGAGGCCAGCTCGGCGAACGACGCGGCGTCGAAGCTTTCGAACCGTTCCAGCTCCATGCCGTCGTCGGCGTGGGCGTCGGCTTGCAAGCTGACCCGCACGAAGGTGCTGCCGGTCTGAATCAACGCGCCCTCGGAGTTCAAAAGCCAGCGCGTCAGCCCCACCACCTGCAGCGTCACCTGCGAATCCAAGATCTCGTCTTGCCCGCGAAAACGCGCCGACAGCGTGCGCAGCTTGTTTTCCCAGGTCGGGACGTCCGCCCCGATCTCCGCCGGCTGGCCCAGGTAGACCACCGGTTTTTCGTGCGAGAAATCGTCGGAGGCGTCCTCGTCGGCGACCTTCAGCGTCTTCTGGGTCTTGATCTTCACCAGCCGCTCGGCCGCTTCTTTGTAGCGGCGATCGGTCTCGATCCAGGCCACCGCGCGCAGGGCCGACGCATCGTCGGTCAGCGGCAGCGCCGCCCCGCGCCCGCCGAACGCCGACGAGAAATCCATCCCTTCCGAACGAATGTTGTGCGTCGAATCGAGTTTGTAGTCGCCCACCCGCACGTCGGTGTCGAGCGTGCGCGCCCGCCGTTCGGACGACTGCACCAGCGCGCCGTAGCTGGCCGACACCACCACCTCACGACGATCGCTGACCTCGTAGGCGATGAAGTACGGCGGCGGTTTGCCTTTCGCGCCGAGCTCCTTCATCGCCCGGTGCAGCTCGTCCTCCAGGGCAGCCAGGCCCGCCGGCTTGGGCGCGCCGCCACCTGAGGTGGGCGCCACCGCCACCACCAGCGGCCCGGGCGCGCGCGCCTGGCCGGCGACGGGCGCGGCGGATGGCGCGACCGCCGACGGTGGTCTGGGCGCCGCGCAGCCGGCCAAAAACGCGACCACCATCCAGCGAGGCGGAGACGAACGGACGAAGCGCTGGTTGGTTTCGAGCGGGAGAAACGGCATCTGGGTGTGTGTCTTAGCAGGTCACGATCTCACGGCCAGCGCCCGCGCGCCACGGGCGACCTCTAGCCACGCTCGGCGGTTGATGGTATGTCGGCGTTCCAGCGGTAACAGCCAGAACCCTCGGAGGATCTTTATGGACGCACTGACCAGCCCGGCCTTTGTCCCCTACCTTTTACGTTGGGCGCACATCCTCTTCGGCATCATCTGGCTCGGCCACCTGTACTTCCTCAACCTGGTGAACGTTCCGTTCCAGGGCGGGCTCGACAAAGAGCTGAAGCCGAAGGTCAACCCGGCGCTGCTGCTGCGCGCGTTCTACTGGTTCCGCTGGGGCGCCATGTACACGTTCATCTTCGGCTGGGCCCTGTTCGGCTATCACTACCTCGGCCCGGAGCACAACCTGACCTTCCCCGCCTCCGAAGGCGGCGGGGTGACCGGCCGAGCCATGTGGATTCTGTTTGGCGGCCTGCTGGGAACGATCATGTGGTTCAACGTCTGGTTCGTGATCTGGCCGCGCCAGAAACGCATCCTGGGCGGATTGGCCGCCGGCAAACCCGATCCCGACGCCGCGGCGATGGCCGCCACCGCCGGCAAGGCCTCGCGGTTCAACACGTATGCGTCGGGCCCGATGCTTTTCGGGATGGTGGGCGCCACGCACTTCACCGTGATGAGCTTCCCGGTGCTGCTGGTGGTGTCCATCGTCGGTTGTGGTTTCTGGTTCGGGATGATCAAGCGATCGTTCAAGGTCAAGACCAGCGTCTAGCGAGAAGCCGCCGCCCGCCGCGCCCCACCGCCGCCCGCCGACGATCCACCTCTGCCGCTTCCCGCCGACAGATTGCCCGCACTGGCCGACTTGAAAATAAAGAGGCCAGCGCCCACGCCGACGGTCTCGCCGTCGGCCAGCACGTGACGATCGCTGACCTGCGCGCCCTCGACGGAGATTGAACCGCCGAGCGGCGCGACCACGAAGGCGCCGGCCTCGACGGTGAAGACCGCGTGCTCGGGCGCGACGGTGCCGTCACCGGTGATGCGCACGCCGCACGACGGAGATTGGCCCAACACACAGCGACCGTCGCCGCTGATGCGCAGGGTTTCCCCCCGCCGGCCCGGACCGCCCGCACGCACCAGCCAGCCGACCAAGACGCCGTGCGAGCCACTGCCCGAGCGCAAGGCGTCCTGGATGGACACCGCCACGCCGCGCGCGCGCGGCCGGCCCAACAAAGAATGGGCCCGCGACGACCCGCGCAGCGCCTCGGCCAGGCGATCGAGATCCAACCCGGCGAACGCTGTCCACTCGTCGGCGCCCACGCGCGCGGCCAGCATCTCGGCGGCCTGCTCGGCGGGCATCTGGCCTTCGACCGCTTCGGCCAGCACAGCGGCCACACCGGGGCTCAGCGTGGGAACGTCAGCGGATTTCTTGGCCAGGATGTCGCGAATCTCTTGCAGGCGCATGCGCCCGGGTCGGGTGCGGAAGTACGGAAAACGCGGGTCCTGCAGGACTTCCTGATCGACCTTGGCCAGCGCGCTGACCGCCTGGGGAAAGCTGCGGCTCAACTCGTCGACCGCGCGCTTGGGCGAGGCCCCGCGCCGGATCAGATCGTGCGCGGCTTGCAGCACTTCCTCGCTGTCGTCGTCGGCGCCTTCGTCGCCGTCGCCTCCGTCAACGTCGTCTTCGCTTTCATCGTCGTCATCGCCGCCGCGAGCGGCGCGCCCACCGCGTCCTGCCGAGCGACCACCGCTGCCGCCCGCTCGACCTTTCAGCAGCAACACCGCACCGCCCGCCGCCACCACGATGCCCACCACCAATGCGATCAAGACCCAGCGCAGGGCGCTGGGTGGCGCCGAAACGAGACCGATCTCCGCGTTCAACTTTTGCCCGCCGCCGCCCGTCTGCCGCACCAGCAAGCGATGCGATCCGCCAAACAGCCGCCACGTCATCGGAGGCGTGAACCGCACCCGCTGCAGGTCGGCCACGCCCTGTCCCAGCGATTCAAGCGTGTTTTCCAGATCGCTGGCTTGATCGAGGACGCGCAGGAACCCGCCCGCCGCCTCGTGCAGATCACGCAGGTTCGACGCGGCTGCAGCGGCGTCAGCCTCGGGCGCCGGGAAGGCAACCACCAGCGGCGTGATGCCGGCCTTGCGCAGGTCGTGGCCGAGGGCCGAAAAATCTCCCGGGCCGTCGCCCTTCGGATCAGCAAAGTCGCGCCCGTCAGTGACCAGCAACAGCAGCTTCAGCGCCGCCGGATCCGCCGCCAGATCGGGGAGCTCCAGGCGAATGGCGTCGATCATGTTCGGCCGATAACTCTCCAGGTAGGCCACGTCGCCCAGCCGGCTGACGTCGGCGGCGGTCAGACGCGCGCGCCCTTGGCGCATGCGTCCGTAGATCGTCGGATAGACCGTGGTCCGCGACGGCACGCGCTGGAAGAAGCTTTGAATCCCGTCCAGCGCGCCCGAGGGAACGCCCGTGACCCACAGATAGACCAGGCCGACGCTGATCGGCGGACGCCAGGTGGCGCTGGCCTCGGAGGCGGTGGTGGCCCACTCCGACAGCGACTGCACAGTCATCGGCGCATCGGAGGGCGCGCCATCGACGACCAGTTCCAGGCTGGACGCTTTCAGAGAGCGGCCGCTTTCGCTGATGGCACCGACGAAGAAGGTCAGGTCGGCCGGATCAACGTCGGGCACCGGGCGCGTCACCAGCACCGCCGGCGCAGCCAGCGCCTGACCGGCGAAGGCGCACATCCCCAACCCGGCGACCAGACGGCGAAGGGCCCCGACCGCGCGACCTCCCCGACGGCGGCGTCCGCTCATGATCGCCCGCCGACCGGCGGCAGCCACAGCGACTTGAACAGCATCTCGGTGGCGCCCACCTTCAGCACGTCACCGTCGGCCAGCCGAATCACCTCGCCCGGCGTCAGCTTGTGCGAGTTGACGAACGTGCCGTTCACCGACGGCGACGGGTTGTCCCGGTCGTTGATGGTGAAGGCGTCGGTGCGATCGCCGGTGCTGGGGCGATTGAGCACGGCGTGGCCGCTGGACATGAAGGTGTCGTCGAACTCGACCACCCGCGCACCGCCGCCCGCGCCGGCGCCGGCCCGCGACAGCACCACCCGCTGCTGGTCCAGTTCGATCAGGCCGCCCCGCTGTTTCTCGTCGACCGAGCGGACCACCACCAGCCAGCCCAGCGTCATGCCGCCTGGCGCCTGCGACGGCAGCGCCACCTGGCCGGCGGCCAGGAACATCGTCTTTGCCGAAACCAGGTGCGGGCGGCACTTGCCGCAGGTGGTGCCCCAGCCGGCCAGCATCGGTTCACCGCAGTTGGGGCAAGCGACCTCGGTCGGCGGCGGGCCCTCCGACGCGCGCGCCTGAATCGCCGCGCCAGTGGCGGCGACGCGCGGACGAACGGCGCCGGTGCCGCTGCCCGGTTTGGCGCCGGTTGTGGCGCCGGCCCTGGCGCCTTGGCGCGGACGCGCCGGTCGTCGCACTGTCGAGGCGCCCGGACGCGGGCGGCTGCCGGGGGCCGGCTGCTCGGGATCGCCCGATCCCCCGCCGAACATTTTTCTGAATTTGTCGAACACGTTGCGGCGCGATTCATCATAGGTTCGGGATCGCGGGGGGTCAAACGTTCGGCGGCGATCGCCGTCGCCAGATGGCGGTGCGCCCGCTAACATGCATGCGCCGATGATCCGGGCTTCCGCATGCGCTTCCCTCTTCGCGCTGGGTTTTCTGGCGCTGACCGGCGCCGCCGTCGCGGGCGAGCCCAGCGCGTCGCCCGGCAGTTCGATCATCGTGGCCGGCCAGCCGTTCGAGGTGGGCCGTCCGGTGGTGCTGTGGAACGATCCCCAGGGGTTCGACGCCTATCAGATCCGCTGCATCGACCAGTCGGGCGGCTGCTGCAACAGCGATTCGAAACGCTATGGCACGCGCAAGAACGTCAACAAAGGCACGCTGGAAGAACTGCAACAGAACGTCTCGCAGTTCGTCCTGCACTTTGACGGCTGCGTGAATTCGCGCTCGTGCTTCAAGTCGATGCACAACCGCCCACGGCCCAGCGGCGAGGGCTGCGGCCTGTCGGCGCACTTCATGATCGACGCCGACGGCACCATCTATCAGACGCTGGATCTGGTCGAACGCGCGTTCCACGCCGAGGAGGTCAACTCGATCTCCATCGGCGCCGAGATCTGCAACCGCGGGCGCGTCGACCGCAGCGAATGGCCCAAGCTGCCGCCCGATTACCGCACCCGCCCCACCCGCGACGTGGTGGTGAACGGCGAGCACCACGAAGCGTATGAATTTCGCCCTGAGCAGTACGATTCCATCGTCGCCCTCACCCGCACGCTGCTGCGGGTTTTCCCGCGCATCAAACCGGTGATCCCCGAGCGCGACGGCCAGCCGATCATGGACACGCTGGCCGACCCGCTGTCGTTCGCCGGGATCCTGGGCCACCTGAACGTCGATCTGCAAAAGCAGAAGTGGGATCCCGGCGCGCTGGATTGGCGGCGCATTCTGCGCGCGCTGAACGGCTTTGAATTCCCGGTGCAGATCCGTTCCTTCACGGAAATTCCGCGCGAGCAGCAAGATCTGATCTCGGCGCGGCGGGCGGCTTTCTTCAACGCCGAGGAGCGCGCCACCGGGCAATTTCCCGCCTCGGCCGGGCGCTTGTGGCATTCGGGCGCGCACCTGCGCGCGGCGCCGGACAGCCCGGTGCGGGCGCCGACCCGCGGGCGCATCATCGCCGCCCGGCGCGCCCAGGCGGGAAATTCGTCGCGGTCATTCGTGTTGATCCGCCACGACATCGACGTCGACGGCGAGCCGCTGACGTTCTATTCGCTGATCGCCCACCTGGCGCTGCCGCCGCTGGATTCGCCCGCCGCCCAGGCCATCCCCTGGTTGCAGGCGCTGGCGCACGGTCCGCGCGAGACCCAGGTGGCGCTGGAGGCCGGACAGGTGGTGGTGCTGGATCAGCGCGTGGAGGCCGGAGACAGCATCGGCACCGTCGGCACCGTCAGCCGGGGGCCCGAGCAAGGCCCGGAGATCCACTTCGAGATCTTCACCACCGATCGCCTGACCGGCGAGTTCGGCCGCACGTTCCGCTACATCAACGCCGCCGGCGACGGTCCCATCGTCAGACGCAGCGACGTCGTCGCCGCCATGGACAGCAACGGCGATCAACAGCTGGACGGCGCTGAGCTGCGCCGGTTCTTCCGCTCCGGCGATCTGGACAAGCGGCAAGCGCTGCGCCGGCTGGCCATCCGCCACCGCCACGAGTGGGGCGATCGCACGACGTCGACGGAATTTTCCGGTCTGCGCGAGCTGGCCGGCCTGTCGGAAGCGCAGCGCCGGCAGCTTTATGACATCGCCATCGCTCCCTACATTTTCTGGACCGACGAACTGTCGCGCGCCACTGGCTTGCCGGCCAACCAGACCATTTATTCGTACAATCCCCTGACGTTCATGCTGGAGCTAGCCGCGCGCACCGCCCACGTCGAGCTGCCCAAGACCCGCGGCCGCGAGATCGGCGAGGCCGGCAGCGAGCCGCGCAAGCTGGCCCACGTGCCGCTGACCGACTGGACGCAGCCGCAAGCCTCGCCCATCGAACGCCCGCTCTTGAGCGCGCCCATCGGCATGCGGTTAGGGCCGCGCAAGCGTGAGGACATCCCGCTTATCGAGCTGGCGCCGACGGATACCCGCTGAGACGGCCGACGCGACGCTGCCCCCGGTCGCCCGCGACGATCCGCGATAGATCGCCAGGCCGCCCTCGGTGGCGATCCAGGTTTCGTCGTCGAAGCTGGCGATGGCGGCGCACGCGCCGGCGAGACGACGTCCTCAATGAGAGTGCTCTATGACACGTGTATGCGCTCTGCAGATTGTCGACGGTGGACGGCGCCGCCGGTCACAGCGGCTGGCCGGCCGCCAGGCGATCCAGAAGGCGGGCGATCTCCTGCAGGCCGGCGCTGGATGCCACCACCCGCAGCGGGTGGAGGTCGCTTTGCAGAAAGGCGATCTGCTCGGCGTCGTCGAGATCGGCGAACAGCAGCGCCGGCAACGTCACGCCTGCCCGGCGCAGCGCCCGTAGGATCAGGATGCCCTGCACCGCCGCCAGTCGCCGCCGTTCGCCGTCCGGGTGCGCACCGGCGGCCCGTCCGTTGTCGTCGATCAGCTGGTCAGGCGCCGTACGCCCAAAATCCAGATCCAAAAGCAACCCGACCGCTCCACCGCAGGCCAGCGCCGCGGCCTCCTCGGCGCTGCCGGCGCGGGTGAATCGAAAACGCGCCCCCAGCAAGCGGGCGAATCGCTCGGTGTATTCGCGGCCGTCTTCGACAACCAGAAAAGTGGAGGCGGCGGCGGTCATGGGCTGTCTCCGCGCGATGGTGCCGGGAACGCCGCACCGATCGCCTTCACCAGCGGCGGCGCTTCCGCCTGCACCACCATGCGCCCACCCCAGCGTCGCACCAATTCGCGCACCACGCCCAGACCGCGCTGGCCGTCGCGCCGGTCGATGTCAGCCAACGTGACCATCGCCGGCGCCGCGTCGGCCACCAGCAGCGTCACCAGCCGGCGGCCGGCGACGTCGCGTCCTGGCGCCACGCTCACCCGCACCACCAGCGGCGTGGCGGCGGCGCCGCCGTCGGCGGCCAGCGCGTTTCGCAGCAGGTTGCCCAGGATGGTGTGCACCGCCGGCAGCGGCAGCGGCAGCGACACGGCACCGGCCGCCACCTCGATCCGCGGCAGCGAATCGTCGGGGACGGCGCCGGCGGCAATCGCGGCCAAGCTTTCGGTGGTCACCGGCGTGGTCGGCGCCAGAGCCAGCAACGCCGCCAGCGCCGGGCCATGCCGATCGCGCAGGTCGCGATCGACGGCGGCGATCTCCTTGCCGCTGCCGGGCCGCCCGATCAGCGTCTCCGCCGACGCCAGCGTGCGCACCAGAGGACCGAAGACCGGCTCGCGTTCCAGCGGCCGCAACGACACGCCCGCCGCCGCGGCGGCCCGGCGCAGGCGATCGTAAAGGACAGTCACCGCCGCAGATGTCGGCGTCGGCTCGGTCAGCGCGCGCTGGATCTCTTCGCGCGCCGTCACCGATTCGCCCAGCAACGACAGCGCGCTGGTACGGTGCTTGAGGATGTCGTGGCGGATCTCGCCCACCGCCGCCGCAACATCGGGAAACAGATCCGGCACCCGCAACAACGCCGCCGCCACCGTGCGGCCGCGCCAGCGACGGACGAAAAAGAAAACCAGCAGCAAAACGATCAAAACCGCGCCGGCTTCTATCGCCTGGCGCACCAGCGCGGTTCGCTGCGCCCGCGTCTGGCCGGCGCCGCGCCGCCAACCGTCGATGGTGGACGCCGCCCCGACGCGCAAGGGATCGTCGGCGGCCGCGACCTTCAGGAAATTTTCTCCCCCCTCAACCGCCTGGTCCCAGCGCTGGTCCGCCGCCGCCAAGCGGGCCGCCGCCCAGAACGCCGTAGGAATCTTCAGCGCCACGGCGCGCTGAATTTCCGGTTCCAGCACCCCTGCTTCCGGCGGCGACTGGCGCGCGGCGATCCGGGCCAGTCGATCCAAGGCGTCGCGGCCGGCGTGGGCCGCCCCTGGATCGCCGGCCAGCGCCAGGCGATGACAAGCGATCGCCTCGGCGCTGCGCCCGTCGTACTCGGCGATGCGGCCGAGCTGCACCAGAACGTCGGGCGCCAATCCGGGTCGGCAGGGCCCGCCCAGCGCGCGCGCTGCCTCGCGCGGACGATCGGCCAGCAACAACTCGCGGGCCAGCGCCACCGTCGACGGGGCGCCGGCCCGCGGCGGCTCGAGGTTGCGGCGCAAGGCGCGCGCCTCAGCCAGATGCGGGGGACTGACGTCGGCACCGACGTACGCGGTCAGATCGGCCAGTGCGCCCGTGGCGTCCGCCTCATCGGCGCGCAGCAGCGCCCGCTGAAACAGCGCCTCGGCGTTGCCGAGCGCGACCGCGCGATCCAACCACGGCCGCGCCAGCTCGGTGGTGGCGGCGTCGGGGCGCGCGCGCAGGGCTTCGGTGGCCAGATGCACCAGCGCCTCGCCGTCGCTGCTGAGCGCCTGCACCGTCGCTGCCGGCACCTCGCCGGTCAGGGCGAAGAACGAGATCGCCGCTTCGATGTACGCCGGCGAATCGGCCACTGCCTCGCCCAGCGGCACCCGCGCCGCCTCTGGCGTGTCGCCGCCCAGCAAGCGTAGCGCGTCGTCGAACAGCGCCTGCGCCTTCGCCGACGGTGGCGGGCGATTGGGTGGCGACGATGTTCCCGGCGCGCGGTCGCCCTGGCGTCGCTCGGCCACCTGGCGTCGCAGCGCGCGCAGATCCTCCCACGACGGTTCCAGGACCAGCGCCCGGCGCAGTGCCTGATCGGCGTGATCGGATTCCAGCACGCCGCCGTGCAAAGCGAGGATCGTCCCCAGCAGCCGCCAGGCCTCGGCGTGCGACGGCCGCAGCTGCAACAAGACCGTCAACTCGCGCGTGGCCTGGTCGTAACGACCCAGCGCCGCCTGCGCGCGGGCCCGCGCGAACCGGGCGGCCGTCGACGACGGCGTCGCCTGGGCCAGCGTGGTGGCTTGCGCCAGCGCCTGATCAGCGTGGGCATCGGCCAGCGCGGCGTCGATGGTTCGCAGGGCGGCCGTGGTCTCGGGCGTTGGCGGCGGCTCGGGCCAGTCGGCCAGCACCTCCGCTCGCTCTTGATCGGCCACCGCCGCCAGCAGATCCAGCGCGCGCTTGCGTAGACCGCCGGCAGGTTTCTGGGCGAGCATCTCCTCCAGCCGGTGGCGCGCCTCGGCCAGCCGGCCCACTCGCTGCTCGAAGGCCGCGGCGGAAAGCCCGAGCAGCGTCCGCCCGCGCGCATCGTCGCGCAAAAGGCCGGCGCCTTTTTTCAGCAAAGTCAGGATCTCGTCTTGACGCTGCCAGCGGTCCGGGCTGTCGGCGACCAGATCGGCCAGGTTGGTGTAGGCGCCCGCGCGCCGCGGATCGATCTGCAGGGCGCGATGGAAAAACGCCTCCGCCTCGCGCCGCGCCCCCAGCTTCATCAAGGCGTAACCAAGATCGTTGGCGATGGCGGCGTTGGCCGGATCAGCCGCGTTGGCGGTTTTCAGCAGCGCCAGCGCATCGCCCAGCTCGTCGGCGCGCAGCTTGGCCAGTCCCGCTTCCCAGTCGCGCTGGGCGGCCACCGGATTGACCCGCGTCGATTCGGCGGCAAGCGCGGGGACGACCACGATGGCCGCAACGCCACCGTCGGTTGATCCTGCCGCAGCGGCATCAACCGGCGACGCTGCCGACGCCAGCGCGTTCGCCGCGGTGGTAACGGCAAGCACCAGCGCCGCCACCGTCGCTGCCGAACGCACCGACACCGTCAGTCCTCGCTTGACGAGCCGGAGGCCCGCAGCTCACGCAGCTTGAGGCCCAGCTGGTTCAGGCGCAGGTGCACCTGGCGCGCGGCGCCCGTTGGACCCAGCAATTCGACGGCCATCTTGGCCAGGTCGCCGTCGCAGGCGTGGTACACGGCGCGCAGATACTGACGTTCCACTTCCGCCGAGATCCCGGCGAACGTCGTGCCAGTGGGGATCTCGACGTCGATGCGCCGGCCACGATCGCCCGCCCGCGGCGAGCGGGCTCGCCCGCTGGGCCGCGACCGATCGGGCGCCAGCAGCCGATCGACCAAGGCATCGGACAAAGCCAAGATCGCCGGCGCGCGGACAGACGGCGACGGCGCTTTCGATTCTGTCGCTAGCGGAGGTCCCGCGACGTCAAGGTGCGCGACCAGAGCATGCACCAAGGCGTTGACGGCGAACAGCCGCAGCTCGCGCACGTTGCCGGGCCAGTCGTGCGCTTCCAGCCGCGCCAGCGCCGCCTTGCTGAGGAACACGGTCATGGCGTCACGGCGGGCCTCGCGCGCCGCCGGCCGCCCGAAGATCACCAGATGAGCGTCCTCGCGAAAATCGTCGGGGGTGGGAAAACGCGCCAGGTACTGCCGCACCAGCGGCCGAAGCCCGTCCGAGCGCAGCGCTTCCAGCAGGCAAAACCGCACCAGAGCGGCGATGTCTTCCTGGCGATCGCGCAGCGACGGGACGTGCAGGCGCGTCCCGGGGTTGAGGCGCATATAAAGATCGCTGCGGAATCGGCCCTGGCGCACCAGCGCTGCCAGATCTTGGTTGGTCGCCGCCACCAGCTTGGGCGCCGCCGGGCGCGGGCGCGTGTCGCCGAGACGGGTGACCTGCCCGCGCTCCAGGGCCAGCAACAGCTGTCTTTGCAGATCCAGATCCAGATTGGCGATCTCGTCCAGGAACAAGGTGCCGCCGTGGGCCTGCTCGAAGACGCCGGCGTGGTCTTCGACAGCGCCGGTATACGCGCCCCGCCGCGCGCCGAACAGGTGTGCGGGCAAGAGCGCCGTCGGCACCGTGGACAGATCGGTGACCACCAGCGGCCCCTTGGCGCCCGAGCGCGGGTGAATGGCGTGCTCGGCCAGAAAGCTTTTGCCGGTGCCGGTCTCGCCTTCGATCAACACCGGCAGCGGCGACCGGGCCAAGACGCCGATCGATCGGCGCAGCTCGGCCATGCGAGCGCTGCGGCCCCAGAACACCGAGCCGTCCTTCTGACTTTCGCCCAGGGCCAAGGCGCGCATGATCTCGGCGGCCAGGCTGCGGCTGTCCACCACTTCGTTTTCACTGAAATAGACCAGCGGATCGGCGGGGCGATCGGTGCCCAGCTCGGCTCCGGTGGTGGTGAGCATGACCACCGGCAGCGACGGAAAATCCCGCCGCAGACGCTCGAGGACCAGCAGGCCCTGCGTGCGCCGCAGTTTTTCCAGCGCCGCCTTGCGCGCCTTCGCCTCGGTCGGGAGGGCAGATTTGTCCTCGGGCAAAAGGCGCGCTTCGGGAACGGCGAAGTGCAGATCCAAGATCGCCAGATCGGGCAGCGCCGGGGCGCGGGCCAGCACCTCGGCCGCTTCGAAATAGTCGTGCGCACACTTGAGCGGGCAGCCGCGGTCGCGCTCCTGGCAAACCTGGCAGGGAATACGGCGGTCACAGCGGGTGACGGTGTCGAACTGCGGAAGCTGGCGGTGGCACATCTCCACCGTCTGATCGCGATCGTCGATGACCAGGATGCGCGGCATCAGCGGATCCTTTCTTTGCTGATGGCCAACCCGGGCGTGGGCGACTGGCAAGCCGAAGTCAGGGCGGCGAACGCCACCTCCAACTGCAAGACGCCGGCGACATCGTCGGCACGAGCGGCGGCGTCGGCGGCGGTGACGGCGGCGGCGAACGCGTCAAGGATGGCGGGCGGCCATGCGGCGGGCGCGCCGGCCCGCAACGTCGTCCACAGCGCCGGCGCCGCGACAACCGCGCCTTCATCGTCGACCAAGGTCGGCACCAGTTCGCCCGGCTGCACCGGGCCGCCCAGCGCGTGGCGGTCGCGCGCCGGCCACAGCAGGCGTTTGACCAGGTCGTGGCGAACCTGGGCCAGCCAGGAAGCAGCCGGTGTCATCATCTCTACATATCACGTATTGAAATTGTAGATCGGCCGACGATCGGCGGCCGCTGGCGACGGCGATTCGCCCGTCGTTCGCCGGCACGCCGGCTGCAGAAACGAACGGGGACAAACCCTCGGGCTCAAACAAGGAGAGCATGATGTTCCTCAGCACTGGAATCGCCTTTCTTCTCGGCTCGGCCGCCTTCCCCGGCGAACCGGCCGTTGCACCCAAGCCGCTGGTGGAGATCGCCGCCGGCTACCGGGTCATCAACCGCAGGCTGGAGCCGGTCGAGGCGGACAACGTCTTCGTGGCCAGCGACATGGTAGTGGTGTGGACGTCGCTGCTCGGCGTCCGCGCCGGCTTCATTGAACACGTCTGGCTGCACGACGGCGTCGAGGTGGCGCGCCACTACCTGCCGGTGGGCTCAGACCGCCGCTGGCGGACGTGGTCGCGCCACCGCGTCGACCCTGGCGAATACGAAGTCCGCGTCTTCGGCCCCGACGGCGCCTTCCTGACCAAGACCACCTTCACCGTGGCCGCCGAAGGAGAAGACGAAGGCTGCTGGATTCTGCCCACTCGACTGAGTCCTGGCTCCGCGACCGTGCCGTTTTTCTTTCCCGCCGACTCCGCTTGGCCGCCGGGAGCCAAGCGGCAGTTGACAGATCAGCAGTTATCGGACAGTTTTTTGGCGGCGGCATTCGCACCAAACCCGCGCTTTTTTCACTACCACCGGAGTTGGGAGCGCCGGGACCATGAAGCCGAATCCTGAGACTGAGATCGCAAACGGCCTGCCCACGAAACTCGGGCGGTGGGCGATCGACGCGAGGTGGCTGCGTGGGTGAGCCGCGTCGGTGGGCTGGGTATATCGATTATGGTTGCGCCTGGCTTCTGGGCGCGCGAAGGCGTTCTCGTCCAAGATGAAGTTGATCGAGCGATTCCAGACTCTCATCCAGCGGCTACTCGCGCTTTACGGTCGGTACCGCCTTTATCTGACCGGGCTCGGGAGTCGGTTCGGCCCCAGCGAACAGCAGCGCCTGTTCGGGCTGACCATCGTGCTCGGCGGCGTGTGCGGCCTGGCCGCCGTGATCTTCCACGTCTCGATCGATCGCATGTCGAAGCTGGCGGTCATGGGGGCGATGAACGCCCGGGGATATTCGTGGATTCCCTGGACGCTGGTGGTACCGACCGTCGGCGGCCTGGTGTCCGGGGTCCTCCTCCAGTACGTGGTGCCGAACGCGCGGGGCAGCGGTATCCCGCAGGTCAAGGTCGTGTACGCGGAGAGCGAGAATGGGGTGCGCCTGCGCGACGCCATCGGCAAGTTCTTCGTCTCGGTGATCCAGATCGGGACCGGATCGTCCCTCGGTCGCGAAGGCCCAACGGTTCATATCTGCGCGGGGCTGGCCAGCGGCATCGGGCGCATGCTCCGGGTGTCGCCAAAGAACCTGCGCCGGCTGATCTCGGTCGGCGCGGCGGCGGGCATCGCCGCCGCGTTCAATGCCCCGATCGCCGCGGTCACCTTCACCATCGAGGAGATCATCGGCAACCTCGACCAGACCATGCTCTCGGGCGTGATCGTCGCGGCGGCCGTCGCGGCCGTCGTCGAACGGACCATGCTGGGCGAGAACCCGGAGTTCACGCTGCCGAACGGACATTTCCCCACGCACGCGGGGTCGATCCTACTTTATGCCGTACTCGGCGTGGTGGCGGCCTTGCTGTCGCTGGCGTTCACGGAAGGGCTGCTCGGCCTGCGCAAGCGGTTCCGCGAGCAGCGCCTGCTCCCGGCCTGGGCCCAGCCGGCGGTGGGCGGCCTGGCGACCGGCATCATGGCCATCTTCGCTTACGGCTGGTTGAAGACGGACGGGGTCACCGGCGGCGGGTACGCCGCGCTTTCGAACGCGCTGGCGGGCCATTTCATGGTCAAGGTCCTGCTGCCCCTGTGCGTGTTCAAGCTCGTCGCGACCGTCTTCTCGTACGCCTCGGGCGGAGCGGGCGGCATCTTCGCCCCCGCGCTGTTCATCGGCGCCATGGCGGGCGGCGGCGTGGGCGCGGTGGACATGGTGCTCTTCCACCACTCGGCCGCCTCGATGACCTCGTTTGCACTGGTCGGCATGGGGGCCGCCTTTGCCGGCATCATCCGGGCGCCCATCACGTCGGTCCTCATCATCATCGAGATGACCAATGGCTACTCCCTGATCCTGCCCCTCATGATCGCGAACATGTTGGCGTACTTGATCGCGCGCCACTTCCGGCCCACGCCCATCTACGAGGCGCTGCTGGCCCAGGATGGCATTCAACTCCCCTCGCACGCCGCCGCCGTCCACGATCTCGACGGGATGTCGTTGTCGCAGGTGCCGCTCGACAACGAGCCCTACATCTCGATCGCGGTGGCCTCCCTGGCCAACACCATTGCCGCGCGCGCCGCCAGCTCGCGCCAGGGAGTTTACCCGGTGGTCAATGGAGGCCGCATCGTCGGCATCATCCGCACCGAAGACGTCGTGGGGCTGTCGGGCGACAAGGCGCAGCCAGTGACGGCCGGCGAGATCATGCGCCCGCCGGTTACGGTGCGGAAGGAGGACGACCTCAAGACCGCCGTCGAGACGATGCTGGCCAATCAGCTCCGTGAGCTGCCGGTCATCGACGAGAACGGCCACGTCGTCGGCTTCGTCGACGAGACCTCGATCGCGCGCGCCTACATCCTGGTGCGCCAGCGCAGCGCCCAGTCCGATTGACGTCGGGCGCGGGTCCGGCTTGAACGCCCGCCGACGTCAAACGCGCCTTTTCCCGCGGCAGCCGATCATCACATGCGATAGTCGCTGGTCATGAGGCGCATCCTCCGTTTCCTGGCAGCTTTGCTGGCAGGGCTGGCGATGCTGACGATTGCGGGATACGCGGTCCTCAGCAGCACCACCAGCCGGTGGTTCAACGCCGACCTGGCGCTGCGATCGCGCCTGGCGGTGGCCTCGGCCCGGCAGAGCCTGCTGACGGCGTGGCGATCGGATCCGCAGCGTCTGGCCGACACGCTGGCCGACATCACCCGCGATGAACGCATCATGAGCGCCGCCGCCTGCACGCCGGATGGCAGCGCGCTGGCCGTCACCGACGCCTACCCGCCCGAATTTTCCTGTCGGACCGTTCTGGACAAGATGAGGGACGAACATGGGTCGCCCGTCGACGGGTGGTCCATGACCTCGGAGCTTCCTTCGGGCCGGGTTCACGTCAGCGTCGTGCGGGTCGACGGCAGCGGCGGGCCCCTCGGGGACGTGATTCTGGTGCACGACCTCAGCTATCTCGGCCGCCGCGAAGCCACCGCCCGGCGGTTCCTGCTGACGGCGTTCTTCGTTCTTTCCCTGGCCGCTGCCGCCGTCACCCTGCTGGCGATTCGATTCGTCTGGCGCGGGTGGATCGTCGAACTGCGCCGGGCCCTCACCGGCCAGGCTTCAGACGAGTTCCAGCCCCTGGTCAAAGACGTCCGGTCGCTGGTCTCCCGCCTGGTCGACGAGCGCGAGACCGAATCGCGAAGCGGCCCCTGGAGCCCGCAGCGGCTGCGCGCGGCGCTGACCCATCACTTGCGCGGCGAGCGCATCGTCATCCTGGCCAACCGCGAGCCCTACGTGCACCAGCGCACGCCCCAAGGTGTGCGGGTCCTGCACCCCGCCAGCGGCCTGGTCACGGCGCTCGAGCCGGTGATGCGCGCCTGTTCCGGCGTGTGGGTGGCCCACGGCAGCGGCTCCGCCGATCGCGAGACCGTCGATGACAAGGATCGGATCATGGTGCCCCCCGACGAGCAATCGTATCGGCTCCGTCGGGTGTGGCTGACCGAAGAGGAAGAGCAGGGCTTTTACTACGGCTTTTCGAACGAAGGACTGTGGCCGCTGTGTCACGTCGCCCACACGCGGCCGGTCTTCCGGGCCGAGGACTACGCGCACTATGTGCGGGTCAATCAGAAGTTCGCCGATGCGGTGGCCGCCGAGGTGGACTCCGACCATCCGATCATCATGGTCCAGGACTATCACTTCGCGCTGGCGCCCAAGATGATCCGCGAGAAGCTGCCGCTGGCCACCATCATCAGCTTCTGGCACATCCCGTGGCCCAACGCGGAACGGATCGGGATCTGTCCCTGGCGCGAGGAGCTGATCTCCGGGTTGCTCGGCTCCAGCATCGTGGGCTTTCACACCCAGCAGCACTGCAACAACTTCGTCGATTCGGTGGACGCCTTCATGGAGAGCCGGATCGACCGTGAGGCCACCGCCGTGGTCCAGGGCGCGCGCCGGACCCTGATTCGCCCCTACCCCATCTCGATCGAGTGGCCGGTGCACTGGTTGACCCAGGTGCCGCCGGCCGCAGAATCACGCGCCCTGGTGCGCCACGAGCTGGGCCTGGCGCCGGACGCGCTGCTGGGCGTGGGCATCGACCGCCTGGACTACACCAAGGGCATCGAGGAGCGGCTGGCCGCCGTCGACGAGCTGCTCACCCGGCGGCCGGAGTTTCGCGGCCGCTTCACCTTCGCGCAGCTGGCGGCCCCCAGCCGCACCAAGATCGATCAATATCGCGATTTGAACGAACGGGTGGAAGCGGCCGCCGCCGCCATCAACGCCAAATGGTCCAGCGCCGACGGAAAATACCGGCCGATTGCCCTGCTGCTGTCCCACCACGAACCGCCGACCGTCTTCAAGTACTACCGGGCCGCCGACCTCTGTTACGTCAGCAGCCTGCACGACGGGATGAACCTGGTGGCGAAGGAATTCGTCGCCGCCCGCGACGACGAGCAGGGCGTGCTGGTCCTCAGCCAGTTCACCGGCGCCGCGCGCGACCTGACCGAAGCGCTGATCGTCAACCCCTACGACATCCGTCAGGCCGGCGCCGCCCTGGCCGCCGCCCTGACCATGCCCGAGGCCGAACAGCGCGAGCGCATGCAGTCGATGCGTCGCCTGGTCTCCGAGTTCAACGTCTACCGCTGGGCCGGACGCATGCTGGTGGACGCCGCCGAGCTGCGCCGCCGCGAGCGCATGTCCGGCCGCCTCAATCGCCCCAATCACGTCGAGACCGAGAACCACACGTGAGGAACATTCTGCTGCCCGCCAATCACCAGGTCCTGTTGCGATTGGGCCGGCCCGATACCCTGCTGGTGTTCGATTTCGACGGAACGCTGGCACCGCTGGTCGCCGATCGCGAACAAGCGCTGATGCGCGACAGCACCCGGATGCTGTTCGTTCGTCTGTGCCGGCTTTATCCGTGTGCGGTGATCTCCGGGCGCAGCCGCGCCGACGTGAAACGCCGCCTGGGTGGCGCGCGGGTCGCGCAGGTGGTGGGCAATCACGGCCTTGAGCCCAGCCGCAATCTCGCGGGATTCGCGCGGCAGATCCGCACCGCCGGCCCGCACCTGCACAAAGCAATCGGGCACTGGCAGGGAATCGAGATCGAGGACAAGCGGTATTCGCTGACCATCCACTACCGGAAGGCCCGTCAAAAAAGGGGGGCCCGCGCCGCCATCGGCGCCGCCATCGCGCAGCTGCCGCCCGGGCTGCGCACCGTCGCCGGCAAGCTGGGGGTCAGCGTGATACCGACGCCGGCGCCCAACAAGGGCAGTGCCCTGCTGGCCCTGCGCGACCGACACAACGCCGCCGCGACGTTGTACATCGGCGACGAACAGACGGACGAAGACGTCTTTCGGTTGAAACAACCAGGCCGCGCCCGTCTGGTCAGTGTCCGGGTGGGACACGCGCGCGGCTCGGCGGCTGGTTACTTCCTCCGCAATCAACAGGCCATCGACGTCCTGCTGGAGAGATTGGTCGGCCTGCGCGACGCCCTCCGCAAGGCTGCCCCAGCGCGGTCGCGCCGCGCTGGACGGCGCTGATCGCCGTTCAAGCCAACGCTGCGCCGCCCTCAGCGAGGCGCCGTTGCGAGCGGGTTTTACGGAACAACCACGGTCTGACAGACACCGGAGCAGCCTGGCGTGCTGTCGCACTTCTCGCCGAAGCTGGCCTGGATGCGGCCGTCGCCGCAGTACGGAGCCAGCGTGCACAGCATGCTGCACTTGCCGGTGCCGTACGGGTTGGCTTCGTTGGCCCCGCCGAGATCGCAGGCCTCGGTGCCGTTCTTCACGCCGTCGCCGCAGTAATCGGCCAGCGTGCAGTCGGGCTTGCACGTGCCGTAGCTGCCGTCGTTCTTGCCGTCGTCGCACTGCTCGCCGGGATCGCGGAAGCCGTTGCCGCACTTCTTCTTGCAATTGGTGTCGCACATGCTGCCGGCGGTGCCGTTGTTGACGCCGTCGTCGCATTGTTCAGGCGCCTGGATCGATCCGTTCCCGCACATGGGCAGCGGGATCGCCGCCGAGCAGTCGGTCGCGCACGAGCCGGGTTGGCCGCTGTTGACGCCGTCGTCGCACTTTTCGCCGAAGGCCACGTCGACCTGCTTGTCGCCGCAGTAAGGAGCCTTCTGGCAGCGCAGGTTGCACTTGTCCTTGCCGTACGGGGTGGCCAGGTTCATCGATCCAAGGTCGCAGGCCTCGCCGGCGGTGGTCTGCACCACGCCGTCGCCGCAGCGCGGACCCAGCACGCACATCGGCGCGCAGGTGCCGTACGTGCCGTCGTTCTTGCCGTCGTCGCACTGCTCGGTGCCGTTCTTGATGCCGTCGCCGCAGCGCGGGCCTTGCGTGCAGTCGGGGTTGCACTTTCCGTAGCCGCCAACGTTCTTGGCCGTGCCGTCGTCGCACTGCTCGCCGTTGTCCAGCGTGCCGTTGCCGCACTTCTTCTTGCAGAGGGCGGTGCAGGCACTTTGCGCGGTGCCGTTCAGCATGCCGTCGTCGCATTCTTCATCGTTGGTGACGGCGCCGTCGCCGCAACGCGGGCCCAGCTGGCAGCCGGTGGTGCAGAAGCCGTAGCCTTTGCCGTTGTCGGCGCCTTGATCGCAGGCCTCGCCGAACGCGCCGTCGACGTTGCCGTCGCCGCAGAAGGGAGCGAACTTGCAGTTCGGGGCGCACGTCTTGGCCGACCCGCCATAGCTGGACAGGTTGATGCCGTCGTCGCACTGCTCGTTCGTCTGCACCACCACGTCGCCACAGCGCGGGGCCAGCGTGCAGTCCATGTTGCAGCCCCCATAGGCGCCGATGTTGTTGGCGGCGCCGAGATCGCACACCTCGCTGCCGGCGACGATGCCGTCGCCGCACATGGTGTTGCAGACGCTGCGGGTGCTGGTGAAGTTGGTCAGCGTCAGCTTGTAGTGCGATTCGGTTGTATGGCGTTCGGCCTGGAACACCACGATCTCGTACACGCTGTGGGGCTGCAGGTTCAGGTTGACGTCGCGGCGGTTGCCGCCGCAGTTAGTCACTTCATCGCACACAGCACCATGACCGTTGTTGGCGTTCAAAATCACGCTGCCATCAATGAAGCTGTGCACGCCGCCGATGTTGACGGCCAGTTGCTTGTTGACGAACACCCAGACGTCGTCGTCGCCTCTGAAATCGAGTTGCTCGTTGCCTTTGTATTCGAACCAATAGCGAACTTCAGATGTGAAGTGAAAATCGTGGCCGGTGTTTAGATAGTTGCCCCAGCCGGCGGGATTGTTGTCCAGGGGGAAGAAAGCTTCGTTGTCGTACTGGAATCCGGCGCCGCCGGCCAACGTGTTGAACGTCAGGAACTGCAGCACCGTCTTGTTGAGTGGGTCGTCCTTGTACCACTTGGCGAAGTAGTCGACACCGCCGGCGCCATTCGGCAAGGCGCCCAGCTTGTTGTTGATGGTGCTGACGCTGGTGCCGGCCGCGTGAACCGGCTTGCCATTGACGCCCAGCGTGGTCTGCACGATGCCGGTGTCGCCCTGGTTGATGTTCTCAAAGTCGGGGTGGGCGTTGTTGCCGACCCAGACATTGTTATTGTTAAAGCCTTCCGGAAAGCCCTTGAAGTCTCGCAACACGATCGGCAGCTGAAATGGGTTCTGCGTCAGCGGCATGCTGGTGCATTTGAACCCAGTTTCGATCTTGCAATCGTGCGAACAGCCGTCGCCGTCGACCGTGTTGCCGTCGTCGCACTGTTGGCCGTTCGCGATGTCCACGTCCAGCAGCAAGCCGTCGCCGCAGGCGGTGGCGCAGGCGCCGCCGGCCGGCGGGCAGATCGGCTCGTTACGACAGAACGGCGAGCAATGATCGCCGGTGTCGTTGTTGCCGTCGTCGCACTGCTCGGAGCCTTCTTGCTTGCCGTTGCCACACATCGTGCGCACGCAAGGCTGGCCCGGCGTCGGGCACACCCAGCCGTTGCCCTCGGTCGGCCCGGGCAACTCGACCAGGCAGGTGGACGAACAGCCGTCCTTGTTGGTGGGGTTGCCGTCGTCGCACTGTTCGCTGCCGGCCTTGATCCCGTCGCCGCACTTGGTGGCCCGGCAGGCGCCGCCGGTGATGCAGGTCCAGCCGTTCTCGGTCTTGCAGTCGTGCGAGCAGCCGTCGCCGTCAGCGGTGTTGCCGTCGTCGCAGGTCTCGCCGCCGTTCACCTTGCGGTCGCCGCAGCGGACGGTTGACTGGCACGGCTGGCCCGGCATCGGGCAGACCGAGTTCGCCTCGATGATGCACTGGCTGCTGCAGCCGTCGCCGCCCACGGAGTTGTGGTCGTCACACTGCTCGCCGTCGGCCACACTGAGCACACCGTCGCCGCAGAAACCGACGCGCGTGCACTTGGTGCCGGGCGAGGCGCACGAGTAACCGGGCTCGACCCGGCACTGGCTGCTGCAGCCGTCGCCGTCGGTGGTGTTGCCGTCGTCGCAGAATTCGCCGAAGGTCAGGCGGCCGTCGCCGCAGAAATCCTTGGGAATGGCCGTGCACTTGCCGCCCACGCCGCCGGTGGTCGGGCACGAGAACCCGGGCTCGACCTGCTTGCAGTCGGCTGAGCAGCCGTCGCCGGCGGTGGTGTTGCCGTCGTCGCACGCCTCGTCGCCGACCACCTTGGAATCGCCACAGACGATCGTCGTCTTGCACGGCATGCCCGGCGTCGGGCAGGTAAAGAACGGTTCGATGCGACAGTTGCCGCAGCCGTCGCCGGGCAGGGTGTTCCCGTCGTCGCACTGCTCGGCGCCGCTGAGCCGGCC
Organism: Polyangia bacterium; assembly: GCA_036268875.1. Taxonomy (GTDB): domain Bacteria; phylum Myxococcota_A; class Polyangia; order Fen-1088; family Fen-1088; genus DATKEU01. Next base: position 40,962 of record DATATI010000029.1, read on the forward strand.
ATCGCCGCAGTAATCGTCGCGCACGCAGGGCTTGCCCGGCATCGCGCAGGTAAAGCCGTCTTCACGGGCGCACAGCGACGAGCAGCCGTCGCCGCTGCTGGTGTTGCCGTCGTCGCACGCCTCGCCGGCGTTCACCGCACCGTCGCCGCAGGCCGCGGTGATCACCTTGGTGCAGGGCTGGCCGGGCGTGGTGCAGGCGTAGCCTGTTTCCACCTGACACAGGCTGGAACAGCCGTCGCCGTTGACGGTGTTGCCGTCGTCGCAGGGTTCGCCGCCGGTCAGCTTGCCGTCGCCGCAAACCACCTGGCTGACGCAGGCTTGACCGGGCTGCGGGCAATCAAAGTTCGGTTCCGTCTCGCAGACGCCCGAGCAACCGTCGCCGGGTCGGGTGTTGCCGTCGTCGCACTGCTCGCCCATCTCGACGATGCTGTCGCCGCAGACTGGGCCGCCCGGAACCTCGGGGCCAAGATCGATCGGGTTGCCTTGATCGACGGCCATGTCCAGCGCGTCGACGGGCGTGACCATCATATCGACGGGCGCGGGAACGTCCGGCGTCACCGCGCCGTCGGTTCCACCGCTGCCACCAAGACCGCCGCCCCCGCCATTGCCAGCCACGCCGGAATCCGGGTTGATTCCCGATCGATCGTTGCAGGCCACCAGCGCCGAACAGGCCAAAAGCAACAAGCCTGACAGACGAATCGTCTTCACAATATTCCTCCCCGCGAACGAGCTAGTTTCTTAGGTCAATAAATTGAATAGCCATACGCCCAACCGGAGCCGCAAAAACGATGGGGAACGACGGCAGCGGACATTGTAATGCATGTTTCGTTGCGTACAGAGACCAATCCCGCCGTTCGGACCGGTTTTCCGCGCTGGTGGTGGCCTCAGGTACCGATACACGTCCACGTGGCCCCAAAGCAGAGGCAGCCGGCGTTCGCACCGGCGGTGCAGGCAGTGGCGTTGGCGCAGCTGTCGCCGGTCTTCACGCCGGCCGGACAGGTGGCGACGTTGAGGTCGATGCCGTTGAGGTCGAAGTTGAGATCAAGCTTGAGGTCGTTCAGGTTGACGTCGTTCAGGTTGAGGTCGTTCAGGTTGACGTCGAACCCGTTGGTGTCGAAAGACACGCCGCCCGCGCCGTTGCTCCCGCCGCTGCCGGAACCGGACGCGCCACCGCTACCGATCGTGGCGGCGTCGGCGCCGGCATCACCGGCCGACTTCTTCGTGCCGCAGCCAGTGTCAGCAGCAGCAAAGACAGCGACAGCAGCAGCGCCTGCGGCACACGGGTTTCGGCTGCCGTGATCAACCCGCGCTCGTTCGATCATTTCATCATCCTCCCGGGCGACAGCGTACACCCGCCAAGGCATCGGCACATCACCGCTGATGGAAACCAAATCTTTTCTGAAACGTAACAGCGAATGGACAGCGAGCAGCGCAAGCTGAATATGAAAAATAGACCTTTGGCCAAGGCGCGGGCCGGCTGGTGCCGATGCGGGGATGGGAGTCGAGGAAGGCGAGGTGCTGCCGGTTCCGCGCCCGGGACCTGAGACCAAAAAGCGATCACCGCGATGACCGGGGCGTCGCGGCGACTGCCGGGTTGACGGCGCGCTGATCTCAACGATGATGCTGGCCGCAGGACGCGGAGGTGTCTTTTGAAGATCACGCAGGTCGCTTCGTTCCTGATGTCGTTTCCGCTGCCGCAACCGTTGCGGCTCGCGTTCTGGAATGGCGAGCGCACCATCCTGAAACGCGACGCCATGCTGATCCGCATCCGCACCGACAGCGGCGTCATCGGTTTTGCTCCCGGCCCGGCGCACGAGCGCGCCGACCGCGAGATCCGCGAGGTCATCGCGCCGTTCTTGCTGGGCCGCGATCCGGGCGCCTTTGCTTCGTTCGGTTTCAGCGCCGATGGCGAGCTGATGAAGACCTACCGGGCGGTAGAGATCGCGCTGCTAGACGTGGTGGCGCGGCGAGACGGCGTGCCGCTTTCGCAGCTGTGCGGCGGGCGGGTGCGCGACCGCATCAAGCTTTACGGCAGCGCCGGGATGTACATGCCGCCCGAAGGCTACGCCGCCGAGGCCGCCGCCGTGCAAGCGATGGGCTTCCCGGCGTACAAGATGCGGCCAGCCCTGGGTCCCGACGGCGATCTGGAGACCGTGGAGAAGATGCGGCAAGCGACCGGACCCGGGTTCGGTCTGATGGTCGACGCGCACTCGTGGTGGCGCATGGGCGACAAAAGCTATACGCCGGCGATGGTGGGGGAGCTCGCCGCGGCGATGGGTCGGCACCACCTCACTTGGCTGGAAGAGCCGCTGCCGCCCGAGAACCACGACGACTACCGGCGGCTGCGCGCCCTTGGCCACGTGCCGATCGCCACCGGGGAACACGAGCCTGACGAGGCCGGATTCATGGACCTCATCGACACCGTCGCCGCCGACGTCGTGCAGATGGACGTATGCTGCCAGGGCGGGTTCGCCATGGGCGCGCGGGTGGTCGAAGCGGTGCGCCGGCAGCGACGGCGATTCGCCTTTCACAGCTGGGGCACGACGCTGGAGGTGCTGGCCGCCGCTCACTTTGGCGTGTGCTGGCCCGACCACGTCGTCGAATGGCTGGAGTATCCCTGCTACGCCAACAGCGGCCGCCCCGGCATGTACCCGTTCCCGCTGGCCGACGAGATCCTGACCCAGCCCATGGACATCACGAACGGTGTCCTCACGGTGCCGTCGGGACCGGGGTTGGGCATCGACGTCGACGAGCGGGTGATCGAGCGCTACCCGTTTCTTCCCGGACCGTGGTCGTTCTTTCGCATCGATTCGCCGCCCGAGACCATCGCCGTCACCGGCGACCACAGCGTGAAATGGATCGAGGCGCCCAAGCGATGACGGCGACGCTGAACGCACGATGCATGACGCTGGCGCTGGGCGCGTGGTGGGCGGTCGGCGCCGGCGCGGCGCGCGCTGAAACACCGACGCCCGCGGCGGCGCCAGCGGACGATCGCTACCAGTTCACCGACGGCGCCAGCGAGACCCAGCACCTGACTCTGGCGGCGACGGCGACCGGCGCGCGCGCGACCTGGCCGGCGCCGGCGACGAAAGACTGGGACACGGCGCTGGTTGGCGTGACGGTGAGCGCGGCCGCCGAGAAGGGCGAGGCCTGGATCGACGTGACGGCGGGCGCGGCGCGCGTGCGCCAGCACCTGGACGCCGGCGCGCGCGGGCTGCGCTGGTTGAACGTCAGCCCGCTGCGCCCGGCGCTGGCCGGCGGCGCGCCGATCGAATTTGCCGCCCACGGAACCGCGCTGCGTCCAGCAACGGTGGTCGTGCGCCTGTTCGCCAACCACGTGCCGCGCGGGCGGCCGCTGCTGGTGCTGGCGCCCCACCCCGACGACGCCGAGATCGCCGCCTTTGGTTTTTACGCCGGCCAGCCGGCCACCATCGTCACCGTCACCGCCGGCAACGCCGGCGACGCCAACTACCGCGACGATTTTCCCGACGACGCCGAACAGTATGCCTTCAAAGGGTACCTGCGCGCCGTCGACAGCGTCACCGTGCCCTGGCAAGGCGGCATCCCGCCGCAGCGTTGTTTCAACCTGGGTTACTTCGACGCCCGCCTACAAGACATGCACGACAAGCCGGACGCGGTGGTGGCCGAAATGTACGGCCCCAATCAAGACGTCGCCCGTTATCGGCGTGTCAACCTGTCGCATCTTTTGCCGAACAGTGCGCGCACGGCGACCTGGGCGCATCTGGTGGAGGATCTGGCGACCATCCTGCGCAAGGTGCGGCCGGCGGTTATCGTCATGCCGCACCCGATCCTGGACGAGCACCCCGATCATGATTTCGTCACCGTCGCCGCCGCGCAGGCGCTGGAGCGATGGAAGCAGCCGGTGATGATCCTGCTTTACAGCAACCATTCGGCCGGCAACCGGCAACCGTACGGCCCGGCCGAGACCGACGTATCGTTGCCGCCGTGGTCATCGCGCGCGCTCAATGTGCAGCGCGTGTACTCGCACCCGGTCGACAAAGAGCTGCGGCGCCGCAAGCTGTACGCGCTGGAGAGCATGCACGACCTGCGGCTGTCTCCGTCGGAACAATCCTGCGGCCCCGGCCCGCGGCGGCCCGACTATCCGCGCACCCCGGACGTCGACTACTTCAGGCGCGGGCCGCGTCCGGAAGAAATGTTCTTCGTCTACGACCGCGCCGGCCTGAAGACCACCGTCAGCGATTTTCTCGCTCACCCGCCCGCGCCCTAAAGCGGACGAGCGGTGTGGGCGGTGATGGCGGCGGCCAGTCGCTGCTCGTCGGCGGCGCGCAGCTTGCGAAACGTCAGGCGCAGCAGATAGGAACCAGTAGCCTGCGGCCGACAGTCCAGCACCACGGCATCGATTCCCTCGTAGCGCTCGTCGGCGAAGGCGAAGCTGGCGAGGCCGGCGGTGCCCGCCGCTAACGGCGTCGCGATGTGCCCGGCCAGGCCGCCCAGGCTGACGTCGACCAGCGCACCGTCGACGTCGGCAAACGCGGGCGCGACGGGCGCGGTTTGCTTGCCGGCCGGCGCGGGCGGCCGAAACCGCAGCGTTCCTGAAACGTTGATGCGTACGAACTCGCGCAACTGGGCGCGCACCGGCGCCTCGTCGTGCGACAGCATCAGGATGTGGCCGCGCAGCAAAGGCTGGGTGGCCAGCAGCCGGCATTTGAAGACGTACCGCGCGTCATTGGCCCGCACCACCGCCGCCTCCAGCTCAGCGCCCGCACCCACCGGCAAGTTGCTGGGCGAGTCGACCGCCCAGAAGGCTTCATTGACGTCGGTGACGGCGGCCGACGCGCCTTCCAGATCGACGGTCGCGCCCACCGCCAGCTCGCGGGTGGTCAGCAGCGGAAAATGATTGGGCAGATCCGCGAAGCCCAGCCGGTCCCGCAAGCGGCGCAGCCGGGCGAAAAAATCGCCGTCGCGCACCACCATCGTCGGCGGATGGCCTTGCAAGGCGATCGCGCTCGACCGTTCAAAACTTTCCAGCCGCGTGCCTACCTCCATCGGACGTTCGCCGGCAATGGTGGCCAGCGCATCCAGCGTCTCGACGTCGTCCAGGGTCAGGTTTTGGTGGGCGATGAAGCGGCGCAGGTGGTCGACGACAGACCGCACCCGCCGACGGCGCCGCCGCACCAACCACCACAACGCCGCGATCAGCAGCAGCGCCAACGCCGCCAGCAGCGCCGCCCCAACATTGTCGTCGGGACGAAAAGCGCCGCGCAGCCCGAAAAAGAATGAATCGACAGGTTTCATGCCGGCGGGCGCGCCAAGGCGCGCCACTGTCTATCCTGCGCGCGCGGTGACGGCAGCGCAAAAACCAGCCATCGCGCGCCGTCCGCTGGCGCGGGCCGGTTATCGCAGGAGCGGCACCGGCGTCGCCCGTCGGTGCCGTGGCGGCACCTGCAACACCACCACCGTGGCGTCCTCGCCGGCCAGGGCGTCCGGCCCCAGCAAGCTGTCGCAGATGTGCGCGATGTTGTGGGGAGCGGCGGCCAGGCGGCGTAACAGCGCCCGTTCACCTAGAAGATCGCTGGCGCTGGCCAGGCGATCGGTGATGCCGTCAGTGGCCAGCACCAAAGCGTCCTCGGGGAAAAGATCCAGCGACGTCTCTTGATAGGTTTGCCCCGGGAAGATCCCCAGCGCCAGCCCCGCGCCGGTGGCTAGGCTCTCCACGCCGCCGCCGGCCCGCTTGACGAATGGCCCCAGATGACCGGCGCTGGCGACCTCGGCGCGGCCGGCCCGCAGGTCTATACGCGCGCAAACCGCCGTCACAAAACGATCAGAGGTCTTGTTGTCGATCAACCATTCATTGACCGCCGACAGCACGGCGCCCGGGGCGATCGCCCGGGCCAGCTGCTGGCGCAAGACCCAGCGAATGTCCGAGACGTGCTCGGCGGCGCCTGGGCCGTTGCCACAGACATCGGCCATCACGGTGGTCACGCGATCGTCGCGGTGCTGGAAGACCTCGAAGAAGTCGCCACCCCGGCCCAGCAAGGCCCGCTGCTTGCTGGCCACCCGCAAGCGCGACCAAGTCGGCAAATGCAAAAGGCCAGACTGACGAAGAGCGGCCGACGATGATTGGGGCGATTCCCCGGCGGGAGCGGCGGCATCGTCATTAAAAGATTTTGTAATCGACATTACTTTATTTATTAGCACGAATTGCGCCAACCCGATTTCACGGCTCCGCCCGCGGACGGGCGGGGGGTTCTAACCACAACGAACCCGAGCCCTGTTGTTTCCGCGTCTACTTGTTGCGTGGAGAGCAACAAAAATAGAGCCCGCACCGGAGCATACTTATGTAGCAATGGCAGCGCAGCCGCCGCTAGGCCAGCGAAACGGATCGTCGGCCGGCGTTCAACCGCGCGGCGCGCTTAACGACGTCTGCCGTGGTCGTGATCGTGGCCGTGGTCATGCTCGTGCTCTTCATGCCACTCGCCGGCGTGCCAGTAGGCGCGTCCGCCTTCACGGTCCCAGTGGCCCGCGTGCCAATGAGCGCCAGGGCGTTCGTGCTCCCAGCGGCCTTCGGTCCAGACGTAACGACCATCGCGCCATTCGTGCGCGCCGGGTATCCAGATGAAGCCGGGACGCGGCGCGGGCACCACCACGGTCACTGGCGCCGGGGGCGGCGCCGGTGGTGCGCTCTCGACGTAAGCAGGTGGCGCACCGCCGGGGGCGGCGTCGGGCAACCATTCGCCTTCGACCCAGAAATAATGATCACCACGAAGTTCCCAGCGGCCGGGATGAAAGTGGTGGCCGTGGCGCTCGCGCACCCAGTAGCCGGGGACCCAGCCGTAACCGTGGCGGCGCCATTCATGGTGACCCGGCACCCAAACAAATCCCGGCCGCGGCCGCATGGTCTCGACCACTGGCGCGGGTGGCGCTTGCGCTGGATAGCCGCGCCAGTCACCGGCGGGGGCCGACGCCGGTGTCGGCCGCGGGGTTGGTGCGGCGGGGGGAGCGCCTCGCCAATCGGCTTGAGCCAGCTGAACCGCCGACGGCGCTGCAGACGCGAGCGCGGGCGACGACGACGCTCCGACAGGAACGGCCACCAGCGAAATCACGGAACAAAGAACGATGGGGGAGATCAGCATGGTGTAGTTTTTCCCGTCCCTTCGAGCGCCGCAAGGGCTCTCAACCTTACGACGCCCGCCGGGCGGCGATCATTCACGGACCGGTCTTGCTCCAGGGCGGCACGACCTTGTTCGTGCGCGCGTAGGCGATCGACTGGCCCAGGTGCTCGTTCTCGTGGCCGAGGAGGCTGATCAGGGCGGCGCGTTCGGTCATCTCGTACTTGCCGAACAGTTTGATCTTCTTGTCCAGATCGGCGTCGGGCAGCGACTTGACCGTCGCGCGCACGTGCTCGAAGGATTTTTCCAGCACCTTCTTGATCTCGGCCTTGTCGGTGGTCTTCTTGTCCCACTTGTCGACGTCAAAGGCGAAGCCGACGTCGGCGGGCGGCTCGGCGCCAAGGAATTTCAGGAAAGCGTAGTTGCCGAAGGCCACGTGCAAGTAGACCTCGGAGACCGAACGGACGCCCTTGTCCGGCCGCCAGGTCATCTTCTTGTCGGGCATCGACTCTTCCAGCGAGACCAGCTTCTTCTCGACGTCGGCCAGCTGACCCAGGAGGTCTTCCTGAAACGAACCAGTGGCAGCGCGCGCGTGAACACCGACGGCGAAGGCCGATCCGGCCAGGAGAATCGCAGTGAGGCGAGAGAGATTTTTTTTCATGCAGAGCTCCGATCGTGGTTTTGAGAGGATGGTTTCACGACGCCGACGCCGGCGCCGGTGAATGACGGCCAGCCATCGCGCCGTCGAGGATCAGCGAAAGCAGCATCACAGCGGCGCAACCGATGACGTTGTACCAGAGGAATCCGACGCTGGTAAATGCGAACACGGCGATCACCAGTGCCTCGGACAGCAGGGCGGCGACGAACACCGGCGTGGCGCGCACGCGCTTGACGAAAAACGCCACCAAGAACAGTCCCAAGATCGTCCCGTAAAACAACGAGCCCAGGATGTTCACCGCCTGGATCAGGTTGTCCAGCAGCGAGGCGAACACCGCGAAGCCCACCGCCAGGCCGCCCCACACCGCCGTGGCCACCCGCGCCGCCTTCACGTAGTGCCCGTCGGGCAACCCGGGACGGATGCTGCGCCGATAAAAATCCACCACCGTGCACGAGCCCAGCGCCGACAGCTCGCTGGCTGTCGATGAAAGCGCGGCGCAGATGATCACCGCCAGCAGCAGGCCAATCAAGCCGCGCGGGAAGGTCTGCATGACAAAGCTGATGAAGATGTAGTCGCCGTCCTTGGTCGCCGCGCGCGGCACGGCGGCGGCGATGATGGCCTTGGCCCGGTCGCGCAAGGCGGCGATGGCGGTTTCGTCGAGGCGCGCCCGCGCGTCGGCGGCGGCGATGGCGGTTGGGTCACCGCCGCCCAGGGCGGCGGTGAGGACGTGCATGTCGGCGGCCTTGCGTGCCCAGGCGGCGTCGTACGCGTTCTGCACCTCGTGCAACTGGGCGGCGGCGGGCGTGGCGGCGGCCCGGTTCCATTCGGCCCGGTTAAAGAACAGCGGCGGCTGGTTGAACTGGTGAAAGACGAACACCATCACCCCGACGAAGAGAATCAGGCACTGCATCGGGACCTTGAAAAGGCCATTGAACAGCAGTCCCAACCGGCTTTCGGTGATGGAACGCGCCGACAGATAACGCTGCACCTGCGACTGATCGGTGCCGAAGTAAGCCAGCGCCAGAAAGAACCCGCCGCCCAGCCCCGACCACAGCGTGTACCGGTTGTGGGGATCGGTCGAAGGATCGATGAGGTTCATCTTCCCCAGCGCCCCGGCGATGTGCACGGCGTGGCCGAACCCCAGATCGGGCGGCAGCCGTGCCACCACCACGATGAACGCCACCACCATGCCGCCCATCATCACCACCATCTGGTGCTTCTGCGTCTGGCTGACCGCGCGCGTGCCGCCGGCCACCGTGTACGCCACCACCAGGCCGCCCATCGCCACGCAGGTCAGGTTCAGCGACCACCCCAGCATCGTCGACAAGATGATCGACGGCGCGTACAGGGTGATGCCGGCGGACAGCCCGCGCTGGATCAAGAACAAGAACGCCGCCAGCCGCCGCGTCTTCAGATCGAACCGACCTTCGAGATATTCGTACGCGGTGAACACGCGCATGCCGTAAAAGCGCGGCACGAAGGCCATCGAAAGCACCACCATGGCGATGGGCAGGCCGAAATAGAACTGCACAAAGCGCATGCCGTCCTGGTACGCCTGGCCCGGCGTCGACAGAAAGGTGATGGCGCTGGCCTGGGTGGCCATCACCGACAGGCCGATGGTGTGCCATCTCTGTTGATAGCCGCCGTGCAGGAAGCCAGCGGCGTCGCGCGTGCCGCGGGTCTTCCAAACGCCGTAGCCGACGATCCCGCCCAGGGTCCCGAACAGCACCAACCAGTCGAGCGCGCTCATTGAAAGACTGACGTGATGATCCAGAAAGCGACGATCTCCACGAACAGCGCGCCGACGACGATCAAATAGATGCGGTTCCAGCCGAAAAACGGCGGCGCGTCGCGCAGCTCGTGGCGAGGGTCGACGTCGACAGCGGCGTCGCCGACGGACGGATCAACGCCCATGCGGTCCGTGGCCACCGGCCAGCAAGTTGGCGAACAAGCGAAACGCACCCGGCACGCCTTCGGGCAGCTGCCGGAAGAACGCCAGGCCGGTGTAAACGAACGTGCCCTTTCCGTGGTGCGCCCACAGGATGCTGCCGGCGAGCGCGTGCTCGCCCGGGTCGTGCATCGACAGCACGGTTTCATAGCGCGGGTCCCAGGTCTCGGCGAAATAAAGCCCGCGCTCTTGCACCCAGCCGTCGAAGTCGCGCGCCGTGATCACGTTCGGCGTGCTCAGCGCGGGGTGATTCACCGTCTCCACCGTCACCGCCGCCTCCTGATCGGTGACGCGGCCGTGGCCGATCTCGAAAGGATAGGGCCCGATCGCCGTCGACAGCGGCCCCAGCCGGTTGTTGGTGTTGTACTGCGCGACCAGGACGCCTCCCGCCTCGACGTAGGCCATCAACGTGGCGTGCGCGGCGCGCAGGCGACCGTCGGTGTTGAAGGCGCGCACGCCGACCACGATGGCGTCAAAGCGGCCCAGCGCCGTCGGACCGGCGGCCAGCATCTCGTCGCTGACCATCATCACGTCGTAACCCACGCGGCGCAGGCTGGCCGGCACATCGTCGCCCGGACCGGGGAGATAGCCAATGCGTGTGCCGGCGGTGAGGAGCGGCAGCGGCACCAGGCGCACGTCGGCCGGGACCAGCAGCGTTTGCGTCGGAATGTGCGGGTGCTCGATGCGAATGATCCCGCGCGAAAAATGCCTCTCGCCCACATCGGCCACCACGTGCAGCGTCGCCGCCGTGGTGGCCACGCTGGACGGCCCGTGCGCCGCGCGCACCGCAAACGTCACGCTGGTCTCGGCGCCTTTGGCGGTCAGCGAAAACGGCGCCGACGCTGGCTCGATCGACCAACCCGCCGGCACCGTCGGGCGCACCACGCCTGTCACGGCCGGCGCGCCGGCGATCAAATTGACCGTCAACTTGCGAGGCCCGCCGTCGGGGAACATCAGCACGTCGGTGTCGGGACGAACCGAAACCGCGGGCGTGACCTCCAGCGGGCGATAGCGTTCGCCCATCACCGGATCGGTCCACTTGAAGCTGATCGACCGCGCCAGGGTGAAGGTGCGCGCGCCGGCGGTGAAGACGAACTCCACTTGCAGCGGCGATTCGATCTCCGGCGCGCCGATCTGCCGGGCGTCGGCCACCGGGTAAAGACCGGCCTCGGGCGGCGACACCAACCAGTACGGCGTGGTGAGCGGCAGATCCGCGGGCAGGTGCAGCGTCTGCTTGCGTTCAAACGACGGCGTGGCGCCTTTGCCGGCGGCCACCTTCACCGCCGGCGTCGACAGCGCGTGACCGACGGCGGTCGCGGGCGCGTTCGCCGGCCAGCGGATCTCGCGCAAGGTGAGGGCGAACGGCGAACGGTTCAGCGCACTGGCCACCACGTCGATGTCGGTCCCGGGCGCGGCGCGGAAGTCAGCGGCGGTGGCGTCGACGAAGAGACCGGCGCAGGCGGCGATGAGCGCGCGGGTTTCTTTCTTTTTCTGCACCCGCCAACCCGGGTCCGGGGCGGCGTCCAGCGCGGCGTCGATCTCCAGCAGCGCCGGGATGCTCGCCTGTGGCGCCGCGGGCTGAAACTGGCGGGCCGCCTTTTCGATCAACCCACGCAGGCGCGCCGTGCCCTTGAAGCGCGCCCACGAAAAATCCAGTCCACTCAGAATGCCGCCGGACGCGCCATCGTTGATCTTGTCGCCGCCCGGCGCGTGATCCAGAAGCTTGAAATACTCGACGTCCGGCCCGCGCGAACGGGCGATGCCGAACCCCTGGCTTTTGTGCATGGTCCGACTGTCCGCCGCCATCTCGCCGAATGAAACACCCAACAGCGGCTGGTATCCGCCCACGTCCAGGCTGGCGAAGCCTGACATGTCTTCGCCGGGCTTCATGCTCCACGACGACCGGTTCCAGAAGATGCGCCGCGCCTGCCACGGCGTCACGTCGCCGGTCAGCTGCTCGGGATGAAACTTTGGATCGGCGGCGGCGTGAAAGGCCTGCACCGCCAGCATGGCCGACGCCGTGTGGTGGCCGTGCGTATCGGCCGGCCCGGGCGAAAAGCGGGTGATGATCACGTCGGGACGAAAACTGCGGATCACCTGCACCATGTCGGCCAGGATCGGCTCGCGTCCCCAGATCTTCAGCGTCTCGTCGGGGCTCTTTGAGAAGCCGAAGTCGCGCGCCCGGGTGAAAAACTGCTCGGCGCCGTCGATGCGGCGGGCGGCCAGAAGTTCCTGCGTGCGGATAAGGCCCAGCTCCGGACCTTTCTCCGGGCCGATCAGGTTTTGCCCGCCGTCGCCGCGCGTGGCCGACAGGTAACCCGCGCGCAACAAAACGCCATTGCCCAGATACGCCAGGAGCTGGGTGTTCTCATCGTCGGGATGAGCGGCGATGTAAAGCGCGCTGCCCACCACGCCCAGCTTGTTCAGCGCCAGTTGTATCTGGGCGGCGTTGGGTTGCGGCGGCGGGCCGGCGGCGTTGGCGCTAGACATGAAGGACAGCACCAGGGCCAGGCCGACCAGAAGCGAACAGAACCATGATCCCACCGTCGAGAAAAACGAAAAAGTGCGTTCGTGCATGTGATTGCCAGCGAAGACCCACAACCCGGGTCGCGCGGGAGTATATATTTGCCTAGCTCCGTGCGCCGCGCATTCTCCAGCTCGTACTTGGCAGGCGAAGCAGCGGCGCGCGCTTTCATCGCCAGCGATTTCCGCAGCGCCGACGAACGAAAAGCGGCCGCGCGAAGGGCGGCCGCGCGCGCGGTGGCGCCTGGTTTGTTGACGGCGCTGCGCGAACAGGACGGGCGCCTGCCGCCGAGCGAAGCGCGCCGGCGCAACCTGGACGCGCTGGCCAGCGGCGGCGCCGCCGTGGTGGCCACCGGCCAGCAAGTCGGTTTGTTTCTGGGGCCGCTTTACAGTTTCTACAAAGCCGCGTCGGCCGTCGCCGTGGCTCGGACCATCCAGGCGGAATCCGGCGTGCGCTGCGTGCCGCTGTTCTGGCTGCAGACCGAGGACCACGACTTCGTGGAGATCGCCGCCGCGACCATCGCCGGCACCGACGGAGCAACGGCCACCTTGAGCCTGCGCCTGGACGAGGGCGGTGAGAATTCGCCCGACGAACGCTGTTCGATCGCCCACCGCGTGCTGGGCGCCGAGGTGTCCGGCCTGGTCGACGCGCTGGCCGAGGCGCTGCCGCCCGGCCCCGCAGCGACTGAGATGCTGGCGCTTCTGCGCGCGCACTATCTCGCCGGCCGCGCGCCGGCCGCAGCGTTCGCCGGCGTCTTGGCCACGCTGTTTGCCGACGAGGGATTGCTGATCCTGGATCCACGCGACGCGCGGGTGGCGGCCGACGCCATCCCGATCTACCGCCGCGCCGTCGCCACCGCGCCCGCCGTCGAGCACTGTCTGAATGCCCGGCGCGCCCACCTGCACGACGCCGGGTTCGACGAGCAGATCACGTTGCGGGCCGACTGCGCGCTGCTGTTCTTTCACCCGCGCGGCGTGACCGGACCGCGCTTTCGCCTGCAAGCCGAGGGTGAAGGCCGGACGCCGACGTCCGCCGCCCCGATGCGCTGGGCGCTGGCCGGCGACGCGGCGACGGTCGCCCACGTCGCCTTGCTGGAAACCTTGCAACAGGAGCCGCTGCGCTTCTCCACCTCGGCGCTGCTGCGTCCGATCGTGCAGGACACGCTGCTGCCCACGGTGGCCTACGTCGGTGGGCCGGGCGAGATCAATTACTTCGCTCAGCTTGGGCCACTGTACGAACACTTCGGGCTGACGCCGCCGCTGATTGTTCCCCGCGGCCGCTTCCGCTTCATCGACGCCCGCACCCGCCGCCTGCTGCGCGAACTGGGACTGTCCGCCGACGACGCCGCCCGCTCGCGCGTGGAGCTGGGCGATCGCCTGCCGCCGCCGCGCCAGGCGGGCGCGCCCGATCCCGCCGAGCTGCGGCGGATCGCCGACCAGCAGCTGACGCCCGCCCTGGAGGCAATCGTCGCGCCCACCCTGGCCAGCGAGCCGGAGCTGGCGCGCGCCGCCGAACGAACGCGCGCCAGCGTGGCCACCGCTGTGCGCCGCTTCGTCGATCGTTATCAGCGCCGCCTGATGGAATGCGACACCACCACCACCGATCGCCTTGAACGTTTGCGGGCCGCGCTGTGTCCGAACGGGGTGCCGCAAGAACGCGTCTACTCTTGGCCGTCGCTGGCCGGCCGCCTCGGCTGGCGCACGCTGAAACAGCTGGTGATGGAAAATTTGGAGACGGCGGGACCGTTCGCCACCACGCTGCGAGACATCGAACCGTGAGCGCGCCCGGCAACCACAACATCCCCGACAGCGTCTGGCGCATCGGCATCGCCTGTTTTTCCACCTTCGGCGGCAGCGGCGTCATCGCCACCGAGGTGGGCATGGCCCTGGCCCGTCGCGGACACCAAATTCACGTCTTCAGCGACGAACGCCCGGGGCGCCTCCACACCGGGCAGCCGAACGTCACGTTTCATCAGGTCGACGCCCGCCAGTACCCACAGATCAAGGACAGCGCGTACATGCTGGCGTTGACGTCGGCCATTGTCGACGTCAGCCGGCGCGAAGGGTTGCAGCTGATCCACGCGCACTATGCCCTGCCCCACGCGGTCAGCGCCACGCTGGCCCGGCAGGTGATCGGCGCGGCCGGCGCGCCCAAGCTGGTCACCACGCTGCACGGCACGGACATCACGCTGGTGGGCAGCGATCCGAGCTTCCTGCCGCTCACGCGCTTTTCGATTCTGGCCAGCGACGCCGTGACCACGCCGTCGGCCTGGCTGCGGCAGGCGACCTATCGGTTTTTGGACGTGCCCGAGACTCTGGCCATCGACGTGATCCCGAACTTCGTCGACAGCGAACGCTTCAGTCCAGCGCCGGCGAGCGCGGCCGCAGCCGTGACCGCAGCGCGAAAGCCGCAGGCGCCGCGCGTGCTGGTGCACGTGTCCAACTTCCGCCCGGTGAAATGCGTGCCGGACGTGGTGCGCGTCTTCGCCCGGGTGCGCGCCGCCCGGCCGGCCACGTTGTTGCTGGTCGGCGATGGCCCCGACGCCGAGAGCGTGCGCGCCCTGGTCGCCACGCTGGGGGTGGCCGATGACGTGCGCTTTCTCGGCGAGCGCATCGATCTGACCGACGTCCTCCGCCGCAGCGACGTCTTCCTGTTGCCGAGCCAAACCGAAAGCTTCGGCCTGGCCGCGCTGGAGGCGATGGCCTGCGGCGTCCCCGTGGTGGCGTCGGCGGTGGGCGGGCTGCCCGAGGTGATCAGCGACGGTGAGACCGGCTTGCTGGCCCCGCTCGGCGACCTCGACGCCATGACCGCGCAGGTGCGCCGCCTGCTCGACGACGAGGCGCTGCGTTCAAAGATGTCGCGCGCTGCCCGCCAGCGCGCCGCCACCCTCTTTCAAGTGGCGCCCGCCGTCGAGCGCTACGCCGCCGTCTACCGCCGCGTCCTCGGAGGTTGAGCCTTCCGCGCAACTTCGGTCAGATCTTCTTCTTCCAGTTACCGAGCGCGGTCTTGATGTCGTCGGCCAAGAAGAACCCGGGGCCCTTCGACCCCATCTCCTGCGCTTTTTCGGCCAGCCCATAGGCCTGCTTGTAGTCACCCTTGGCCGCCAGCAGCTCGGCCTTGATCCACACGTTGAACCAGTCTTCTTTCAAGGCCAGCGACTGATCGACGTACTTGAGCCCGGTGTCATAGTCCTTCTTCGTCTCCAGCATGAAGCGCGCGGCCAGCGCGTAGGGCCGCCAGGAATTTCCCAGCACGGTGCCGATGGTGGCCATGATTTGCTGGTTGGTGGCGACGGCGATCGGAATCGGCAGCCGCACCTTTTCCCATTCCAGATTCAGCGACGCTTTCTCGTCGGTGAAATCGGTGAATTGATAGGCCAGCCGCTCGCGGAAAGGCGCGGGCTTCGGCGTCACGCTGATGCGGACCATGTCGTCCGCGGCGTTGTAGTCGGCGCCGGTGCCGGCCTGATCGAGCTTCTTGCTGAGGATGACCGTCCACGCCGCCTTGGTCGGGATGACGAACAGCGCGTACGTCCCGGCGGGCACCGCCTTGTCGCCGAAGGTGACGTCCTTGCTGAAGGTGACCTTGGTGGGCTGGTTGGCGCCGGCGCGCCACAGCTTGTCGAACGGCACCACCGCCCCCCAGATCTTGCGGCCCTTGACGCCGGGGCTGCTGTAATCGACGCCGAGCTCGGTCAGGCCGACGGTCTGCGAGACCTTGGCGCCGGGGCTGGGCCGCGGCAGCTCCAGTTGCTGCGCCGACGACGCGCGGGCGACGAGGACGGTGAAGGCGAAAATCAACAGCGACGAGAAACAGCGACGGGCACGGGTCATACGAACCTCCTCTGCTAACGCTTGCGAAGCTTGTCGAGCGCGGCGAATGGGTTATTGAAGGGAGACTTCGGGGGGGGCGGTGAAAACGGCGGCGAGCCCGCAGGCGACGCTCCGCCGCCGCGCGATTGAAAGCCGCCCTCTCGCGGCGGCGCCTCGCGTTTTTCGGCCGGTGCGCCCGCCGCGCGCTCGGCCTTCATGGTGAGCGCGATCTGCTTGCGCTCCAGCTTCACCTCCAGCACGCGCACGGTGACGCGATCGCCGGGGCTGACCACCTCGCGCGGGTCCTTCACGAACTTGTCCGCCAGCTGCGAGATGTGCACGAGGCCGTCCTGATGAACGCCAATGTCGACGAAGGCGCCAAAGTTGGTCACGTTGGTGACGATCCCCGGACACACCATCCCCGGCTGCAGATCTTTCAGCTCGTGGATGTCCGGCCGATAGGCGAAGGCGACGAAGCCGGCGCGGGGATCGCGGCCCGGTTTTTCCAGCTCGCGGATGATGTCGTCATAGGTGAAGGCGCCGACCTGGTCCTTCAGTTCGCGCGCCTCCTTGACCTGCTTGACGCCCGCGCCCAGCAGCGCCGCCACCGAGACGCCCAGCCGCGCGGCCAATTTTTCCAGCACGGAGTAACGCTCCGGGTGAACGCCGGTGTTGTCCAGCGGGTGCTCCGCCTCGGGGATGCGCAGAAATCCCGCCGCTTGCTCGAACACCCGGGGCGAAAAGCGCGGCACGTCCAGAAGCTGCGCCCGCGAACGAAACAAACCTTCCTTCGCCCGATGCTCGACGATGGCCCGGGCCAGCGAGGGCCCGATGCCCGAGACGTGACTGAGCAGGTGGTACGAAGCGGTGTTCAGGTTGACGCCCACCTGGTTCACGCACGATTCGATCACCCCATCCAGGCTCTTCTTCAGCGCGTGCGGCGAGACGTCGTGCTGATACTGGCCGACGCCGATGCTCTTGGGATCGATCTTCACCAGTTCGGCCAGGGGATCCTGCAAGCGGCGGGCGATGGAGATGGCGCCGCGAATGGTGAGGTCGAGATCGGGGAACTCGTCGCGCGCCGCCTCGCTGGCGCTGTAGACGCTGGCCCCGGACTCGCTGACCATCACCACCGGCACGTCGAGGCCGGCGAACTTCAAAGCCTCGCGCACGAAGGTCTCGGTCTCGCGGCCAGCGGTGCCGTTGCCGACGGCAATGGCCCGGATGCCGCCCTTGCCGACAAGATCGGCCAGCACCGGCGCCGCGCTGGCCTTGCCCGCCGGCGTCTCCAGGTGCATGAGGCCGCTGCCCACGTATTTGCCGGAGCCGTCGACCACCGCCAGCTTGCAGCCGGTGCGAATTCCCGGGTCCACGCCCAGCACCGCCTTGGGACCGAACGGCGCCGCCAGCAGCAGCTTGCGGACGTTTTCAGCGAACACGGTGATGGCCGCCTGGTCGGCGATCTCGCGCAGCGCCTTGTGCACCTCGGTCTCCAGCGACGGAGCGACGTGCGCGCGCAAGGCCATCCGCGCCGCTCGCTGTAACAAAGGTGCGCCGGTGAACGACGACGACGAACAGGCGGCGTTTTGAAACACCGTGGTCAGCTGTTCCAACAATGGATCCGTCGCCCGCGCACCGTCCTCGCCGTCGTCAAGAGGCAGCGGCCCGCCGATCGACAGCACCAGCTCTTCTTCCATCCAGCCGCGCCGCATGGCCAGGTACCGGTGCGAACTTTGCGGCTTCAGAAGCTCGGTGACCGATTCTTGATAAGCGAAGTAGTTTTCAAAGCGGCTTTGCGGTTTGACCTTCTCGCTCTTGCGCGTGCGCACGCAGCCTTTCTCGAACAGCGCACTGCGGGCCATCTGGCGCAGGCCGGCGTCTTCGGACAAGCGTTCGACCAGGATCTCACCGGCCCCGGCCAGCGCGGCGTCACCGTCGGCCACGCCTTTTTCAGCGTCGACGAACGCCTGGGCACGCGACGGCGGTGTCTCGCCGGGCGCCGGCTGGGTCACGCCGTGGCCACAGTCCCACAGCCAGTGCGCCAGCGGCTCCAGCCCCGCCTCGCGCGCGATGGCGGCCTTGGTCTTGCGCTTCTGTTTGAACGGCAGGTACAGATCTTCCAGCTTGGTCAGATCGAACGTGGCCAGAAGCTGCGCTTTCAGCTCGGGCGTCAGCTTCTGCTGGCGTTCGATCTCCTCGACGATGAAGGCCTGGCGCTTGATGATCTCGTCCCAGGATTTCTTGGCCTCCAGCACCGCGGCGATGGCCACCTCGTCCAGGTTGCCGGTCTCCTCCTTGCGATAGCGGGCGATGAACGGCACGGTGGCGCCGCCGCCCGCCAGGCGAAGGACCGCGTCGGCGGAGGCGAGCGAAATCTGCGGGTGCCGCGAAGAGAACCAGCTGGGAAAAATCACCGGCGATACCGATAGCGCTTGGTCGCCGATTTCGCAACCGATCGCCGCAGCGATTACGCGAACCGTTCCAGCAGCCGTTCGATGCGCAAGCTGCCGCGCAGGTCGGAGGCCTGGTGCGCGTGATCCATGGCGGCGAACAGGTTGCTTTGCTCCACTTCCCAGAGCTCCGGCCGGCGCTCCAGAAGGCGCGCGTAGTGGGCGAAGAACCGCGCCTGGGAAAACCGCGTCCGGCGCAGCACCGCGCGGCGAACCACCGCGTGCAGCGTGAACCGACCGGCGCGCGGCTCTTGAATCAGCTCCCAGCGTCGCAGGCTGCTCAGACAGGCGCGCGCGTTTTTCCCGACGCCGCTGAGCAAGCGCAGCGATTCCACGCCGACGTGATCGCCCTGCCCGTGCGCCAGCACCGCCATCATCCGCCGCGCGCCCCCCGGCAGCCGCCGCCAGGCCCAGTCGCAGAGCAGGCGCACCTCGGCCACGTCGTCTTCGTCCTCCATCACGCTGATGCGCTCGACGCCGTGGGCCCGCAGCCACGCTTGCAACGTCTCCACCGTGGCCGCCTGGCTGCCCACGATGGCGTCCGCGATCGCCAGCGCCAGCGGGTTCCAGCGCAAGAGCGCGGTCAGCGGCGCCACCCGCGGAAACGCCGGTTGCGCCGCGGTGGAAAGCGGCGCCACCACCGGAAAGATCGATACGCCCGACAGCAGGCACCGCCGCGCCGTCAGCACCCAGGTCACCGGGCAACCGCGCAGCGCTTCCAGAAACAGGGCCATGGCCCGATCGTTTTCGTGGTTGTCGAGGACGATCAGTGTGCGCCCGCGCCCGCCCAGCGCGCGGCGCAGTCCGCCGCCGTCGCGATCGCGGGCGGCGCCGAAGCGCAACGCCAGGAGCTCGAACAGCGTGCGGTGATCCCAGCCGCCCACGCGCAGCCAGTGCGCGCCGCCGGAAAAATTCCGCGCCGCCCGATGCCCCAGGGCGCAAGCCAGCAAAGACTTGCCGGTCCCGCCGCCGCCCAGGAGCACGAGGGGCGTCGACGGCGAGCGGCGCAGGGCCGCCGAGAGAATGCGCAGCTCGCTGCGGCGTCCTTTTATCTCCGTCGGGCGCGGCGGAAACGAAGGGGACGGCTTTCCAATCAGGGTCAGCGATGGCGGCACGGCCCGTCACTTTGCCACAGGCGCCAGGGCGACGGCGTGGACAACGTTGCGGGTTCCGCCGACGTTGTGGCTAGAATGCGCCGCACACCATGCTGAAACACAACACGTACTTCGAAGGCAAAGTGCAGAGCATCGGCTTCGAACGTCTCGGCCGCCGCATGACCGCGGGCGTGATCGGGCCCGGCGAATTCCACTTCGGCACCGAAGCGCCCGAGCGCATGACCGTCGTCAGCGGCGAGCTGTTCGTGCGCGGGCAAGGCGCCACGGACTGGCGCGCCTATCCGGCCGGCACCGCGTTCGAGGTCGCGGGCAAAAGCGGCTTCGACGTCCGCGCGACCGAACCGTCGGCGTACCTCTGCGAGTTCCTCTAGTTCCTTCGTCCTCGGTGGTCTGATCGAAAAATCCGACCTTGTGCGCGCAATCGATCGAAACGCGTAACCAAAAGCCGTTGGCCGAATCGAAACCGCCGACGACCCAAACGACGACCTCATCAAGGAGTCAGCCATGCTCGTGACGGTAATGGGAGCGACGGGGAAGACCGGCAAGGCCGCGACAGATCGCCTGCTGGCGGAGGGAATCAAGGTGCGGGCACTCGGGCGTTCGATGGAGAAACTGGCGCCGCTGGCCAAGGCCGGCGCGCAGCCAGTGGTGGCCGACGCCAACAAGGCCGCCGAGCTGACCGCCGCCTTCCGAGGCGCCGACGCGGTTTATGCGCTGGTGCCGCCCTATCTCAGCGCGCCTGACCTGTTGGCCTATTACGAGCGCGTCAACGGCGCCATCGCCAGCGCCATCGTGGAAAGCAACGTGCGCCGGGTGGTGTACCTCAGCAGCCTGGGTGCCGAATTGGACGCCGGCACGGGGCCGGTGCGTGGCCTGCATGCGGGCGAACAGATGCTGAAAGCGATCCCCGGGCTGGACTTGCTGTTCATGCGCCCGGGATTTTTTTATGAGAATCACTTTGGCTCGCTGGGCCTGATCAAAAGTCAGGGCATCAACGGCGGCGCCACCGCCCCTGACGTTCCCATCACTACCCTCGCTGCCAGCGACATCGGGGAAGCGGTGGCCAGTGCCCTGGCCAAGCGCGATTTCAGCGGCATCATCGTCCGCGAGCTGTGTGGCCCGCGCGATCTGACCATGGCCGAAGCCACGCGCATCCTGGGAAGCAAGATCGGAAAACCCGATTTGGGCTATGTGCAATTTCCGGACGATGGCTTCATCGCTGGTCTGGAATCAGCCGGCTTTTCACACAGCATGGCCACCTTGTTCGCCGAGATGTCGCACGCCTTCAATGCCCGCAAAGTGAAACCCCACCAGCCGCGGACGCCCGCCAACACCGGCACCACAACCTTCGAATCCTTCGCTGAGATATTCGCCCAAGCCTACCAAGCGGCCTAGCCCGCTTCCGTGGCGGGCCGGCTCGGCCCCGCGAACACCTCGGCGTCTGCGGCGACGTCGACTACGACGCCGCCGCGATCAGCACCGGTCGGGTGATCGTCGTGCGCTCGCTGTTGCTGACGGGCGTCGGAATTCTGTTGTTGATGGCGCTGCTGCTGATGGGGTCACTGCGACCGTCCATGGAAAGCACGCGGTCCAGGTTCAGCAACTTCAAGATGGCCAGCGGCTGCTGGCACGCGCCAGTTAGCGCGAACCCGCAATCATTGGCCCGCGCTTTCTTGTAGATGGCCACCAGCACGCCCACGCCGCAGCTATCAATCAGCCGCAGACGAGACAGGTCAACCACCACCCGCCGCGGTTGCCTGGCCACCACCGCTTCCAGCGACGGTCGAACCTCGGACACGGTCACTGCGTCGAGCACCCCTTCGATGAATACCCGGGTCTCGCCCCCATCCTCCGATCTCCCCACCAAGATTTCCATGCTGCACCTCATCTTCGCCAACTAAAACGACCAGCCGAATCGATTATTCCCACAAGAGAATCTGCGAACGATTTCGCTATCCGCCAGAGCCCTTCGGCGGGCAATTCGTTACAGCCAGCGGCTAGCGTCCCGGACGGCGGTTCTTCAGCAGATCGCCCAGCGTTCCTAGCCGCGCCGGCGCCGCCGCCCGCACGGCTGCGGCCCGCCCTTCATCATCCAGTTGTTCCTGGCGATTGGCCAGGCCCAGCGAGATGCGGCGTTTGTCGCGTTCGACGGCCAGCACAGCGATCTCCAGCGCATCGCCAGGCTTGGCGGCTTCGCGGGCGTGCCGCAAATGCTTGTCGGCGCCGAGTTCACTGATGTGCAACAAACCCTCGACGCCCGGCGCCAGTTCGACAAAGACGCCGAATGGTTCAGCGCGCGTCACGGTTCCGCGCAGCAATGTGCCCGCCGGAAATTTCGCCGCCACCTCGTCCCAAGGATCGGCCTCAAGCGCCTTTAGCGACAGAGAGACTTGCTCGGGACGGCGGGGATCATCACGTTTCTCGATGCGGGTCACCTGAACCGTGATGGTCTGCCCGACGCTCAGCACGTCGGCGGGACGGACTCCGCGGGTGTGGCCCAGCTCCGACGCCGGCAGCATGCCGTCGATGCCGCCGAGATCGATGAAGGCGCCAAAGTCTTTCAACGTCACCACCACGCCGGTCAGGACCGCGCCCACCACCAGCTTGGCGCGCGTCTCGGTGGCGCGCAGCGCCGCTTCTTCTTCCAGCAGCACGCGCCGAGACAGCACGATGTTCGGCCCGCGCCGATCGTCTTCATAGCGAATCACCCGAAAAGTCAGACGCTGGCCCACCAGCGTGCTGGGATCGGACACCGGCCGCAGATCAAGCTGCGAGACCGGACAAAAGGCACGCACGCCAGCCACCAGCACTTCGGCGCCGCCTTTGTTGATGGCAGTGACGGTGCCTTCGACGGGCACGCGGGTCTCGACCGAGGCGGCCAGGGCGCCGCGGGCGTCAGCGCCGGCGCGACCGCCTCCGCCCACCGCAGACCGGCGCAGCACAAAAAGACCGGCCTTCTCGCCGACCGCAGCCACGCGGGCGTCGACGATGGCGCCCACGGCAGCGGTCAGCTTGCCGTCGGAACCGCGCAGCTCGATCACCTCCAGCGTCCCTTCGCCACCGCCGTCCAGTTCGACGACGGCGATCTCCTGGCCGATGCTGATGATGCGCCCGCGCACGGCGTCGCCGACGGCCCGCTCCGGCTGCCGGCGGCGGCCGCCGTGACGATCAGCCTCGGCCATCAGAGCGGCGAAGTCTTCTTCGGGCGGCGGAGAACCACTATCGTGTGTCATGCCGTTGTCGATGCGCGTGGACCGGACGCGGTCACCACTTGTTCATCCATTTTTTCGAACCGTCGCCTTTTTTTTCGCCGGCGTTGTCAGAACGAGTCACAGAGCCGCCCTTGACCAACGACTCGGGCGCAAGCGGTCGGTCATCTACACCCAGCGCCGGCCGATGGCGAGCGGTTTTCTTGCGCTGACCGGGCCGCGGATGGATGGCGATCGGGTTGGCGTCGCTGGCCGGCTCGGCGGCCGGCGGCGACGGTTCGGCGCGTGCAGCCGCCGGCGCGGACGAAGCAGGCGCGGGCAGCGGTCCAGGTAGCGTGGATTCGGCGGACGATGGTTGAGGTTTCGTCGTCGCTGCCGGCGTCTCCGGCTTCACGCCGCTCAGTTGCCGTCTGGCCCCGACCCAGCCGACGCCGATCCCCAGCACCACCGCCGCCGAGACCCACAGCCAGCGCCGTCGACCGTGCCGGCGTCGGGCATCCTTGGAGGCGGTGAAGGCGGAGAACGCCGCCAGGTCTTCCGGTGGCAGCGCCGTCAAACCATCCGGTCCCGTCGGCACCGCCACCAGTGCGGCGCGAAGCTCGCTCATCGAGGCGAATCGATCGTCGGGATTTTTGGCCAGGGCGCGCATCACGATCTGATCCAGATAGTCGGGAATCTCCGGAAAAAGCTCGCGGGGGGCGGTGGGGATCCGCACCACGTGCATCATCATCACATCGATCTGCGCCTCGCTGACGAAGGGCGGTTTGCCACATAGCATCTGGTACAGGATGGCGCCCAGGGCGTAGATGTCCGTGCGCTGATCGACCCCGGCGCCGCGGCACTGCTCGGGGGACATATAGTTCGGCGTCCCCAGCACGACGCCGGTGGTGCGCACGGATTCACCCATGCCGGGCGTCTCCAATTTTGCAATTCCAAAATCGACCACCTTGAGGCGCTCGTCGCCAGGCGAGGACGCATCGGGGACGACGAACAGATTGTCGGGCTTGAGATCGCGGTGGACGATCGCCGCGGCGTGCGCTGCTTCCAGCGCCGACGCCGCCTGGTCGATGATGCGCACCGACTCCGCCGGTGACAGTCGGCCCAGCCGGTTCAAGCGCATCCCCAGGGTTTCGCCCTCGAGGAACTCCATCATCAGATAGGGCGGCCCGTCAGGCAGATAACCGACGTCGATGATCTCGACGATGTTCGGATGGTGGATGGCGTTGGCGGCGCGCGCTTCGTTTACGAAACGGGCCACCATGGTCTTGTCCTCGAGGTACATCCCGCGGAGGATTTTGATCGCCGCCCGGCGGCCCATGAACGGGTGTTCGGCCAGGTACACCTTGCCCATCCCGCCCTCGGCAACCACGGACTTGATCTCGTAGTTGTTGATCACCTGCCCGATCACGCGATCGCCGCTGGCTGGATTTTCCACGCTAGGCACCTGCGAAGTTTACGGGAAGGTGAATCGGTTCTCCCAATGATGTCGCCAAAGCATAGGCGACTTGGCGGACATGCAGAAAGTCCTCCCTTGCATAGCGGCGGCAGCGCGTTGCGCTCGTTCTGGAGAACGACTGGTGCACCGTCCCAGATTTTTGCCCGCGTGGTGAATCCTGCGTTGACATGGTCCGTATGTTTATGTAATTTGCGGTACATAATTTAAAGACATTAACGCCCTGTTCCCTTCACCACTGATGGAGGTCCCACATGCAGAAGATCACTGGTTTCGTCGCGCTTTTGTTTGCTCTTGCGTTCGCCAATGTCGCCTTGGCCAACAAGACGACCGTCGAGGTCGACAAGGTCAAGGACAAGTCGCTGCTGGCCAGCTTTTCCGACAGCCAGCTCATCTGCGACGGTATCAACTCGTCGGTGGACGTGCACTGGAACAACTCGGTGGTCAAACAAGACGGAACCAAGTCAGACTCGTCCGCCCTGATCGTCGACTTTCGTTACACCAACAGCTGCACCGGTGATGACATCACGATGAGCGGCTTTCTTTCGCCGGCCAACGGCAACGTGGCGGACGATCTTTCGCACGGCCACCTGGACGGAGTGGTCACGGTCTCCACCGACCCCGACCTGGGCCCTCCGTTCCTGAGCGCCACCTTGACAGTGAACATCAACCTCACCGCCAACGGCCCGGCCACCAAATTTCATGACAAGTCCAAGTCGAAAGACGGCGGCGTCATCACCATCAGCGATTTCTCGGAGTCCGCCCGTCCTGGCGTGGCCACCGGCACCGTTAACGGCACCATCCCGCTGATGGCCGGCCCGAAGTTCCTGAACCTGATCAATGGCCCGTCGCTCACCGCCCAACTAGGCAAAGACGCCAACGGCACCATCACCATCACCAAGAAGACCAAGTAGCGGGCAGCGGCGGTGGGACTTTCACCGGCGTCGATCAACGCCCGGCCAGATCGGCGCTGGTGAAGGGTCCGTCGCGATAAAGACGATCGATCTCCTGGGAGAAGCGATGCACCACCAGTCGGCGCTTCAGCTTCAGCGACGGGGTCAAAAGCTGGTTGGCCTGGGTAAAGTCTTCCGTCAGCAGGGCGAACGCGCGAATGCGCTCGAAGCCTTTGAAGTCGGACGAAAACTTTTCGATCTCGCCGCTGATCAGGCGGCGGACCTGGTTTTCGCTGCGCTGTCCGCCTGAGCCGTCGACGCGGCAGCCGGGGTTGGGCACCACCAGCGCGACGTTGTACGGACGGTTGTCGCCGTACACCATGACGTTGGCGATGTGCGGGGACACCTTCAGCCGATCCTCAAGACGCGCGGGCGCCACGTACTTGCCGTTGCTCAGCTTGTACTGCTCTTTGATGCGGCCGGTGATGAAGAGAAATCCGTCTTCGTCCAGGTAACCAAGGTCGCCGGTGCGCAGGCCGCGGTCGGCGTCGATCACGGCGCGGGTGTCCGCCTCGCGGTTGTGGTAGCCGGCCATGACGTTGGGGCCGTGCACGACGATCTCGCCGATCCGTTCGCGATCGCTGGCATCGTCGTTGGCGCTGCGATCGATCTCCACCTGCACATCGGGCAGCGGCCGCCCCACGCTGCCGGGTTTGCGGCGACCAGGGACGTTGGCGGCGACCACCGGGCTGGCCTCGGTCAAGCCATAGCCCTCGTAGACCGAGACGCCGATGGTCTCCATCAAGTCCGACGCTTCAGGCGACAGGGCGGCCGCGCCCGACACGGCAAAGCGCAGCCGTCCCCCGAAACGAGCCTGCATGCGACGAAACAGCAGCCCGTTGGCCAGCGCCAGCACCAGACGCGCACCCGGCCCCACCGACTGCCCGGCGCGTCGCCGGCGGGCGATCTCCAGCCCGCGCTGAAACAGCCAGCGCAGGGGCGCCGCTTTCTTGTCCATCAGGGCGTGAACGCCGGCGTAGACGCGTTCGAAGACCCGTGGCACGGCGACCAGGACACTGGGCCGCACCTCGGCGAAATTTTTCACCAGCGCGTCGATGCTTTCGGCGATGCCCATCGAGGCGCCCACCGCCACCAGCAGGTGCAGCTCGACGGTGTGGCCGAAGGCGTGCGCCCAGGGCAGAAAAGACAGCGTCCGGTACTCCGTCGATAATGGGATGACCTTCAGCAAGGCGCCCACGTTGGACAGAATGTTGGCGTGCGAGAGGATCACGCCCTTCGGCTCGCCGGTGGTTCCCGACGTGTACATCAGACAGGCGGTGGCCGGCGGCGCCGGATGAACCGACTCCACGGGATGCTCGGCCCCGGCGCGCAGCAACGATTGATAACTGAGGCGCGCGCCCTCGCCCTCCAGCAACACCACGTGTTCAAGACAGTTGAGCAGCTGCGGCAGATCGGAGACGCGGCGGTAGATGTCCGCGTTGGCCACGAACAGGACCTTGATCCCCGCGTCGCGCACGATGAACGCCCACTCGCGCTCGGCCTGCGATTCATACATGGGCACGAACGCCGCGCCCAGGCCGTACGTCGCGTACGCCGCCGCCGCCCACGGCACGCCATTGTTGGCGATGATGCCGACGCGATCTTTCGGCCCCACCCCCAGCGACGCCAGCCCGCCGCGCAGCTGGTTGACCTGCTGCTTGAAGCCGGCGTAGGTCAGCTCGGTCCAGCGACCGTCGATCTTGGTCAGGAACATCGGCAGCGGCGCGTGCCGGGCCACGCTGAAGTCCAGCATGTCCACCAGCGAATGGATGGTGCGCAGATCCGCCGGCGTGGGCGACGTTCCGATGTGAGGCGCAGCGCTCAAGATCGTCTCTCGCCCCCAAGATATGGCACAGGAATGAACAGCGTCGCCGGGCCAAACGACGATCGACGTGCAATTACTATCATATTGAATTAAGGTCAATAGAGGTCAGCGACCGCCCACATGCCCGCGCCTGGCGAATCACCTGACGAATCAAACGTCCGGAAACAACGACACCAGCTGGGCCATCCAGTCGCGCAGGGCGGGAAACCCAGGACGATCGTCGAACCGACCCAGGCGCACGATCACCAGATCCTTCGACGGCACCACCGTGATGAGCTGGCCCTCGTGGCCCTGGGCGGTGAACATGTCGCGTGGCAGCTTGATCGGACCGCCTTCGGGAACCAACCACCAGCCCGCGCCATAGTGTTGACCGTCGACGGCCGGCGTGCCGGTGCGCGCAAAATCCACCCACCCGGGCGGCAGCAAACGCTGGCCGTTCCACACGCCGTCTCGCGCGTACAGCAAACCAAAGCGGGCAAAGTCGCGCGCTGTGGCGTAGACCAACGCGCTGCCCAAGAACGTGCCCGCCGCGTCGAACTCCGGTTCGGCCGAGGTCATGCCCAGCGGTTCGAACAGCTCGCGGAACAGCTCGGCCTGCATTTTCGCGCGGCGGGCTGCCGGCCCGGCGTTGGGGGCGAACACCCGGCCCAGCGCGTCGGCGATCAGATTGACGCCGGCCGAATTGTAATTCCAGTGCGCGCCCGGCGGATGCGCCAGCGGCAGCGACGCCGCCCAGGCGGCGACGTCCAGGCGGCCGGCGCCGTACAACATCTGCGCGGCGTCGTTGCTGGTAGGCCCGGTGGCGTCGATCTCGTGATAGTCGAGACCGTCGATCATTTGCATCCACAGGCGCCAGGGGATGGCCGCGCGCGCATCGCCGGCCACCCAATGCGGATTGCCCATCGGCTTGTCGATGTCGACCAGACCTTTGCGCACCGCCACGCCGACCATCGCGTGGGTGATCGACTTGGCCATCGACCAGGAGATGAGCGGCGTCTGCGCGTCATAGCCGGGCATGTATCGTTCGGCCAACAGCTTGCCGCCCTGGATGATCACCACCGCCCGGGTCTCGCCCAGCAGCGGTTGGGGCGCGTTCGTCACTGCCAGCAAGCGGTCCAGCGCCGCCGGCGCGACGGCGCTGGGCAGCGGACCCTGGGGCCATTCTTTGGTTGGCCACGGCACACCGTCGGGTTGCGCCCGCAGCGGCACCAATGTCTCGGCAGCGGCACGCGCGGTGACAAGGGAGCCGGCCACCACGGCCAAACAAACCGAAACCAGCGTCCGACATCGCTCGGATATCATTTCTTGCACCTTAGAGTGAGGGTTTGGTGATGCGCAAACGACTTCTTCTCATCGCGGTGCTGGCCGTCGCCGGCGTGGTCCTGGCCGTCCGGTTGCTGCACCTTCCGGACCTCGTGCACATCGGCGCTGGCTACACCGCCCAGCAAACCTGCGCCTGCTTGTTCGTCAGCCACCGTTCGCTGGAAAGCTGTCGCGGCGATCTGGAGCCAATGGCGCGCTGGTTGGTCTCGATCAAGCCAGGCAACGACGCGGTGACCGCCCGTTCGTTCCTGATCTCGCAGGCCACGGCCCACTATCAAAAATCCTTCGGCTGCGCGCTGGAAGACTGAGCCGGCATGCGACAAGTCTGGATCACCCGCAAAGGCGCGCCCGACGTCCTGGTCGTCAAGGAAGCGCCGGATCCCACGCCCGGCCCCGGCCAGGTGCGCGTGCGCGTCGCTGCCGCCGGCGTGAACTTCGCCGATATTTTGGCGCGCATGGGCCTTTATCCCGACGCACCCAAGTTGCCCTGCGTGATCGGCTATGAAGTCGGTGGCACCGTCGACGCGATCGGTACAGGCGTGAAATCGCTGAAGGCCGGTGACCGCGTGCTGGCGCTGACCCGCTTTGGAGGCTACAGCGACGTCATCGTGGTGCCGGAGCTTCAGGCGGTGCCGATCCCGCCGGCCCTGACGCTGGAGAAGGCAACCGCGCTGCCGGTCAACTATGTCACCGCCTGGATCATGCTGGTGAAGCTGGGCAACCTGACCAAGGGCGAGCGGATTTTGATCCACGCGGCGGCCGGCGGCGTGGGCCAGGCGGCGCTGCAGCTGGCCCGCTGGCGCGGCGCCGAGGTGTTCGGGACCGCCAGCGCGGGAAAGCACCAGCGCCTGGCCCAGCTGGGCGTCGCCCACTGCATCGACTATCACACCCAGGATTTCGAAGACGAGATCCGGCGCCGCACCGACGGCAAGGGCGTTCACCTGATCATCGACGCCGTCGGAGGCGCATCGTTTCGTAAGAGCTACCGCTCGCTGGCGCCGCTGGGCCGCCTGTTCTTGTTCGGAGTCTCGTCGCTGGCCCCCGGCCGCACGCGCAATCTGTTCGCCGCCGTGCGCGGCCTGCTGGCGATGGGCGCCTTCAAGCCGCTGCCGCTGATGAACGACAACCGCGGCGTCTTCGGCGTCAACATGGGGCACCTGTGGGATCACGCCGGCATGCTTCGCGCGATCCTGGAAGAGATCCTGACCCTGGTCACGAGCGGCGTGCTGGAGCCGCTGGTCGACAAGACCTTCTCCTTCGACCAGGCGGCCGACGCGCACGGCTACCTGCAGGCGCGCAAGAATTTCGGCAAGGTCCTGCTGACGCCGTAACGACCGCGCCGGCAAAGGCGCTGGCGGGCGCTGCCGGGTCAGGCCTGGCGGCGCACCAGAGCGAACCATGCGTCGAACGGCTGGCCCTTGCGGAAGGCCCGCCCGATCACGACGTGCTTGCTCACCCGACGGAGCACATCGGTGGTTTGATAATAGATAAAGCGCGACAGACGCGCCGAGTTCGGGATGATCTTCGGCCAGGCCGGCACCTTGCCCGGAGGCAACACGGTGTAGTCGACGATAAGCTCGCCCCCGTCGGTGAAGTGCGCGACGAAGTATCCCGGTCCGGTGGCCGTGCGGTGGGTCTGCTCGTTGTAACCCCACAATTCGCCGTCGGCGTTGGCGGTGGACGGCGGCCGGCAAAAGCGCTTTTGAAAACGGGTGAAGAGCGGCAGCGAGTTCTTGCCCTCGTGAATGACCTCGGTCAGCGGCGGCGTTTCCGCGGGCACGAGATCGGTCAGGCGCAGCGGTTCGTTGAAGGCCGCCGCTTCGAAAAGTGGGGCCAGCTGCCGCCGGCGTAGCTTCATCACCGCCTTGATGCGCGCGTCCTCTGACAGCTTGTCCAGCTGCTCGGCTATCTCGAGGGGCGCGAACGGCGGCAAGAAAACTGCCGAGGCGTCGACGGCTGGCTGCTCGTTGGCGATCACGCCCGGCCCCGCAGCTTGGCCATCCACCAGCGCAGGCCGACGAACAGAAAGCGCCAGTCCTTGAGAAACTCCGGCGGCTTTCGCTCATAGAAGTGCCCGACGAATTGAAGGATCCACCCCACCCCGAACAGCGCCGCTGCCACCAGCCACAGCTTGGGCTCGGCGATGCCGGCGACAAAGACGACCACCGAAAGCGCGATCATCGGAATCCCGATGGTGTGGCAAAAACGGTTCGCCGGGTGGGTGTGAGCCTGCGCGTACTCGGCGATCCAGTCATCCCAACTGCGTGTGCTTAAAAGCGCCATGGCAGCCTCCTTGGTTCAGAACTGTTTCTGTAGATTGACATTGAAAAGCCCAACCCACTGCGTGTATTTGCCGCCGCTTGTCAGCTGGCTGAGGCCCAGTATTGGTCGCTATTGAGAAAAGTTCAATAGGCTCGTTCCTGCGTCGTGGAGGCGGTCAGCACCACCGCACGACAGGAGAGCGGCCCTTGTGCTAATTTGCGATTTCCTTCGACCAATGCCCTGGTGATCCTGTGATGCGCACCCTTTGTTTCCTGATCGGCTGCATGCTGCTGCCGATTGCGCTTGACCCACCGCCGGCCCACGCGGACGACGATAGCGAACCGGCCAAGGTCGAAGACCTGATTCGGCGCGGTATCGAGCTCCGTCGTTCCGGACATGACAATCGCGCGTTTCCGCTGATGAAGGAAGCATATGAGAGGGCGCCGTCGCCTCGAACGGCCGCTCAGTTGGGGCTGGTCGAGATGGCGCTTGGCTACAAATTGGAAGCCGAACGGCATCTGACCGAAGCCGTCGGATCGCGCCGCGATTTTTGGGTGAATAAGAACCGCGAGATCCTTGAGTCGTCGCTCGAAAGCGTGCGATCGGCGATTGGAGAGGTCGTCGTCAAGGGCCCTGTCGGCGCAGACGTCGCGATCAGCGGAAAGAACGTGGGGCGGCTGCCGCTGGCGGCGCCCATCCGTCTCGGAGAGGGCCCGGCGACGATCGTGGCTTCGGCTCATGGCTTCCATCCTGAACGCCAGACGGTGACGGTGATCGGGGGAAAGCAGATCGAGGTCATGTTCGATCTACAACGCGACGTCACTTTGCCTGCCAACGTCGCGTCGCCGGAACCAGCACAAACCGCTCCGACAGACAGTGCATCCTCCGGGACAGCGGAGACGGTGCGAAAAGACGATGATACGAATCGCTTCCACCGCTTCGCTCGCCCCGCTGCCTGGTCGGCGGCGGCTGGTGCAGCTGTCCTTGTGGGCTTTGGCGTGTTCGAGACATTTGTGGCAGTGAGTGCCAATCACGACTTCGAGCAACATATCGGACCGCTGGGCGATAACCCTCAAAAGATGGGCCTCAACTGCGGCGCAGATGATCCGAGCCATGGAGGAGCGGGCTGCAACTCTCTATATCAAGATCTCCAGCGCGCCAGGACCCTGGCTGTCGTCGGTTATGGAGCAGGCGGCCTATTGGCCGTTGGCTCTGTGTTGCTCTTCTGGACGTCGTCGCTGGGGACACGAGATGGTGGCGCAAGCGGCGGCGTGACCTGCGCGCCCTCCTGGCCCACAGGAGGCGTCGCTTGCCGTTTCACATTCTGACCCGCGGGCCAGTTCGACCAATGGACCGCTGGCGATTGGCACGGACGTTCTTGCTTCTGGCTGTCGCGGCCGGTTGCAGCACCCGGGCCCACGCCCCTCATGACGACGGCTCAGCGGCCGAAAGAGCCGACGCGCACGCTGATGGGGTTGATTCGCTCGCAGGTGATCAGTCGTCCCGGTCACCTGACGGCGCCAGCGACCAAGGGGGCAGCACTGATCTTCCGATCGACACCTCGGGGGCGGAAACGCGTTCATCGATCTGTGGGAATGGTGTCATCGAACCGGCAGAGCAATGCGATCCGCCTGAGACTTGTCCCATGTCGTGTCCGAATCATGGCTGCACGAAATTCATGCTTCAGGGCTCGGCCACGACCTGCGATGCAACCTGTGTGATCGCCGGGGACGAGACAGCTTGTGTGAACGACGATGGCTGCTGTCCCTCCGGTTGCGACACGACGAACGATCGGGACTGCAACGTCAAATGTGACAACGGCGTCAAAGAAGGAATGGAAACCTGCGATCCGCTTTCGACCTGCCCCGCGGTATGTCCGGCCGTCGGCTGCCAATTACGAAAGCTGGTCAACGCTGGCATCTGCACTGCCGAGTGTGTCAACGACAAGCAGCAGACGGCGTGCGTGTCCAACGACGGTTGCTGTCCGTCGAACTGCAATGCGACCAATGATTCGGATTGCGTACCGAAGTGTGGAAACGGCGTAATCGAATCAGGCGAGCAGTGTGATCCGTCGGGGACATGCCCCTCGTCATGCCCCAACCACGGCTGCACGAAATTCATGCTTCACGGTTCGGCGACCACCTGTGATGCCACTTGCGTCGTCGCGGGAAACCAAACCGCCTGTGCGAGCAACGACGGCTGCTGTCCCTCCGCGTGCAATGCGACGAATGACAGCGACTGCAACGTCAAATGCGACAACGGGGTCAAGGAGGGTGTGGAGACCTGCGATCCGCTGTCCAGCTGCCCGACTACCTGCCCGGCCGTTGGGTGCCAGCTGCGCAAGCTGGTTAACGGCGGCACTTGCACCGCCGAATGCGTCAACGACAAGCAGCAGAGTGTATGCATGTCCAGCGATGGCTGCTGTCCATCGCAATGCAATGCCACGAACGACTCCGACTGTCCTCCGAAATGCGGAAACAACGTCGTCGAGGCAGGCGAGACGTGCGATCCGCCCTCGACGTGTGCAACCGTTCAAGCAAGCTGCACCAGCGACCAAACGACGGTGCGCACGTTGTCCGGCGATCCGACCAAGTGCACAAGCGTCTGCACCGAGACACCACGAATGTGCGGCGCGGCTGACGGGGTTTGTCCGCCGGGATGCGCCGCGAGCGCCGATCCTGATTGCCGAAAGACCACCGGCCAATCCTGCGGCGGCGGCAGCGAGTGCGTAACCGGCAATTGCGTGACCGGATTCTGCTGCAACACCTCCTGCCCAGGACCGTGCAGCGCTTGCGCGGCGGCGAACACCGGCGGCACAAACGGCACCTGCGCCCCGGTCCGCGTCGGTACGCACGTTGGATCCGGTTGCACGAAGGCCGATGTCTCCACCTGCGGCAACGACGGCGAATGTGATGGCTCGGGCAACTGCCGACTGTACGGTACGGATCAAACTTGCCTGCCGGCCGTTTGTTCTAGCGGACGCGCCACGCCAGCCAGGCGGTGCAGTGGTCAGGGCTCGTGTGTGGCTGCCGCGTCGACGACGTGCGTCGATTACGCCTGCGGTTCCGACGCATGTAAGACGTCCTGCTCGTCGGATCTCGACTGCGTGATCGCCGACTATTGCGATACCCCCACGTGCAAGCCGAAGTGTCAGGTTCAAAGCAACGGCAACTTGGTGCCGAATGCGGGCTTTGATCGCGTGAACTGGGTGTACGGTGGCTCGCTCGAATTCGCGTCCCAGACCTTCTGGCAATCAACAGATGCGACCGGATGTGAAAACTCCGGCTCTGTGCAAATTGGGTCAATGGGTAGTATTCTGAGTGACTGCTTTCCTGTTCAATCTGGGCTGAACTATTTCTTCGGTTTCATGTTCAGGGCAGTGAATTTCGATCCGGCTTTTCAGAATTGCGGCGTGGCCTGGTTTACTGATGGAAGTTGCACGAACGGGACGGCCCCCAACAGTGGAACGAATCCGATGCCGGGGTCAGGTTGGCAAAAAACGCCTTCAACCGGTCTCACCGCCCCGGCGACTGCACTATCTGCGCTGATCTTCTGCGCAAATGGGAAGGACTTCGGATTCGAGGTGGACCGCTTCTACTTCAACGCCACCGCACCGGCCTTCTGATGGTTGTATTTGTCGGCTGGATGGACGCCGACGAAACTTTGAGCAGGCGCCACGACACCGGTTGAATACACATCAACCTGTCCTTCACTGCACAATGATGAAGTTCTCTGATGACTAAAAGAAAAGGCACGCTCCCAGCTGCTCTGATTTTGATGATGACGATCGTTGCGTGCAAGGGAAATGCGGCTGAGGTTTCGAAATCGAGACCTCCCTCTCCAAGCGCTTCGATAGATGCGACCTTCCCCTCGCCTTACAACGATCGCCCCTCAACTTCTGACCTCAAAGCGAACAGCGACAAATCGGCCTTGGCCTCGCTGCCCCAGGACGTTCTCGTAGGCACCGATGTCGAGAAATTGGCTGGCTATCTTTCTCGGCGGGCGCCGATTCGTATCCCGGGTCTTTTTGAGGGCAATCAAGGTGGCGCAAAAGCGAGCATCAAGGTCATTTCGGTCGGCCCAAAGATCGAGATGACTCGCACTTTCAAAGAACCGGGCGCCAAGGCCCAGGCTGTTCAATATCGTACCCTCGTTAGCTCCGACAACGGACAGCGGCTCTCAGGCCAGAATCTGGAACTTTTCGGGGTAAAGGAAGGCGCGATCGTACTGGAAAAGAAGTCGGGCGTGGATGGAATTCCGCCCACACTATGGATCTTTTATCGGTATAAGGCGAAGAAGCACTGACGTGAAATAATGCCATCCGAGTTCAATCGCAACTTTGATGCGGCGGTGTCGATACGCAGGAACGATTGTTATTGACGCATATCGATGACAGTTCTGGATCGTGAACACCTAACGCTATAAGGACAACCAATTTTGTTGGTAATCCGCGAAGAGTGTCAGTCAGATGGCCCAATCAATGAAACTGTTGATGTCAGGCGAGGCGGCCATGAAGACAGTCGCCGGCCTATTGAAGCGGGCCCGCCCCGTAGAGATCCCGGGACACGGCACGCTCCGGCCCGGCACGATCTGGATGGGAAACAAGATGCTTGTTTATGCCGAGACGATGCGTGTGTGCGCCTCGGTTGACGACCGTTTGTTTGAATATGGCATCGGCGACTGGTTCCGCGAGGCGGAGATCCAGGGTCTGCAAAAGGCTGCCAAGTCCGCCAAGGGCTGGTGCACTTTGGCCGAGATCGAGATGGCGGTCGTCTGCGAGTTGATCGCTCCCTGGTACCTGCTACTTGGGATCAACTGCGCGAAGGTGGGTCTCTTTTATCACGAGAATAAAAAAGAAATCGACGACGCATTCCAAGTTGCGCCCAAGGCAATGAAACTCCTCCTGTATGCGAAGAGGAGATACCCATTGCTTTGCAAAAAGCTGGCTGTGGGTGCTACCAAGGACGTCATCATCGGGCTCAAGGACCAGGTGGTAACGAACGAGCACATCGCCTCGTTCATTGCAGACTTAATAAAGGACATGACCGAGGATCCAGAGATGGCGATTGGTCGCCTCGCTAAGGTGATGGTCAAGGTCTCGTTCACGGTCCTGGTCAAGAAGAGTCTGGCAGGGATGGGCGGCACGGCGGTGGTCACGGCGGCGAGCCGCAAGTGCGATGAACTGATCAGTTACATGAACCGAGTCGGTTATCCGGTAACGCTGTCAGAAGCGAACGCCATTACCCACGAGGTCGCTGCCGATCCAATGGCCCCGCTGAAGCTGCAGGAACTGGAGATGACTATAAAGGCGCTCCTGCCGTTGCTCAAGAAACTGCAAGAAGAAAAGGAGAGCGAAGGCGGCTAATGAGAATCGTTTGGGTGAGGTCCGCCGCGCTTGGGATGGTGTTTGCGGCTGCCGTCTCGGCGCGCGCCAAGCCTCCAGCGAATGCACAACCATCCTGTCCCGATCGAATAAAGGCACTGAGGGCTCGCTTCCAAAAAGCCGAGAGCTTGCCGCACCCGGACGTTTTGCTGACCACGGTGGCAGGAATCGAGCCGCCGCGGGGTGACCTCGGGCATGCGGCGGATCGGACGCTCATCGTCGTCGAGCTCGGCCTGGCAGAGACGCGCGTTGAAGGCCAGCCAGTGAAAGGAGTCGCGGCCCTTAGGCGCGGGATCGAAGCCGTCCAGAACCAACGTCGTATCCTGCAGCCCGATCAGACAGCGCCCGCGCATCTCGGCCTGTTGGCTGACCGGCGGGCACGGGCCCGCCAGGCAGTGGCGCTACTCGACAAATTGGGAGCCTTATATGAAATCGAGCTGTTGACAAGAGAGGATCCCACTCCGCTGCCGCGTCCAGCACCCGAGCCCATTGGCGAACGCATTGAAGCCATTCGGCGAGCGCCAGACTGGCCCCGCAAGATTCGCTTGGAGGCTGACGCCTTCGCAAAAGCGCTGGCTGGTTGTGCGGGCCACCAGAAATTCTTCGATGGTTTCGGAGATGATGATTCAGAGAGCGAGCAGCATATGCACGCGTCCATTCTTGCAGCGGCCAGCGGCTGTGCGTGCGTCGGCATCGATCTGGAAGCAATCGAGGCCATCATGGTGGCGGTCAGCGAGGATCCACCTCCATTTCACGCTCTGCCAATCAAGCTGCGCCGAACGGCCAAGGTCACCCTTACGCTGCCCGCTGTCGCGACGGTCGATGATCTCGTAGCACGGCTTCCCCATGAACCGTTCGCCTTGCGTTGGACGGGTGGGTTGCGTGAGCAGGCTCGAATGCCATAGTGGATCCATCGCTGGCAATTGGGCCGGATCGTTCCAAGACCCGCATCCTGAGGCGCATCCGCATGGACCCTTCCCTTCGGCAACGAATCCAGGCGCTTTGGGGGCAGCCTGATCGTCCCCTGTCGGATCTCAGGTTGGTTATGTTCGCCAATGGTTGGACGGCGCTTGCCATCTCCATTGGCGGAACAATAGGTCTGGGGGGATCACTGGGCTGGGTGGCCGCGCTGGCACCGGTAGTATTTGCTCTTCTTACTGGCTGCCTGCTGTTTCGTTACGCCTTCTGGATCCCTGCCTGCCTGGTCTCGCTGGTCCACGGCGCCGTGGCTGCTCTCTTGGTCGCATACCTAGCCATTAACCTGCATCCGGCAGCGCGTTGGATAGGAGGGACGATGGCGTTCGTGGTTGGATTCGGCGCCGTGTTCAAAATGTACGCGAAGGTGGCGTCGGCATCACGACGAATGGCGACAGCTTTTCGTTCCTCCAAATGAGGCAAATCGGGTGGTGGCGATATTTCTCGCTGTCTGGGCCCCTCCGGGAATCCTGGGCGCGATCGTGCCTTCTCGACGGCCCAATAGTCAAAAAGACTTTCCTTAGAATTGCTTCTGCAAATTCAGGTTGAAAAGTCCAATCCACTGCGTGTACTTGCCACCAGCGTCGGGTAATTTGGTCGGAGTTACCGCATCCGCGAGTTCGCTCTTGCCGGTATTGTCGCGATCGAAGTCCTGAATATGCGTGTACGATCCCGCAAGAAAGAACGTGTCCGTCACGCGCACGCGGGCGCCGAGAGATCCGGAAACGCTGTTTGCATCGGGAAGGGCTGGATCCAACGTACTGTCCGGAACTGCCGCTGTTTCAAAGCCTAGCCCGGCAAAGAGCTCGACGCTAGAGCGTACCCAAACACTGGACCCGGCGCGAATGCCGTATGTGTTTTTCCAGCGGCGGCGCAGATTTTGGACCACGCTGCTCATGGGAGTGGCGTCGGCGCCGCTCGCATCGACTAAACAGGGTGTTCCTTCAATGCTCACACATTGGCTCTGGAGAACACTCCAACGAGTCCACTCTCCTGAGAGTCGCAGTTCAAAATATTGGTTGCCGCGAAATCGCATGCCCACGCGTGCGCTGTCGGGAAGCGCCTCATGAAACTGTACCGGGAAGACAGCTTCGCTGCCCTGGTATGTGGTGCGTAGGCCTCCTTTCAGCGTCACGGCACCAAACCCTGGCTGGGCTTGATACCCGGCTCCCAGCCAGAGTCGATTCTCGATGGCTTCAAAGAGGACGCCGATCCCAAAACTCCCCTCGTAGCCGCTCACATCCAGGCTCGCGCGACCTTCCCGGGTGATATCGGGATCGCCGGTGCCGATCGGCGTTTTCGCCTGCGTGCTGCTGACACTGGAACGGATCAGATTGGCGGTAGCTCCCACGCTCAGGCGTCGCCAGCGATACGCGACGCCAGCGGTGAAATAAATGGACGTGATCGCACCATCAATGCTGTCCCAGCGCTGGATGCCGTCGGCAGCGAGGGGAAAGTTGGGATCGTTTTTGAACTTGTCATTTGTCGCCCATTGGGCGCGCCCACCGAAGGGCACCATCAGGCCGGCGCCCAAAGCCCAATTGCTCAGGCGAGTGGTGGCGCCGAACATCGGGCCGCCAAAAACATTGAAAAGGTTCGCCTTCCCAAAGGTCGCGCCTTGCGCGCCCACAGGCTCGGCCGGGTCGGTCGCCGCCGGGGAGTGCTGGTACGTGACGCCACGAAGGGCCAAAATTCCATCGGCGAAGAGCTGCGTCCCTTCCGAAAAACCGATCCCAGCCGGGTTGTAATACAGCGCGGTCGGATTGTCGGTCGTAACGTTACCGAGCTCGCCGCCAAAATGCGCCGCCGCGAATCCGGCGGCGCGAACCGGAGGCTGCCTGAGAGCGAGCAACGGGACCATCGTCCCGACCAAAACGATGGTCCGTTTGATGTTCATCGATCTCTACATCGGCAGCGCGGCGCGAACGTCAGCACAGGTGGCGTCGTCCTTCACCTGCACGGAGGTGAAGGTCCCAGTGGAAACCTTGTAGTCGGTGCGGGACGTATCGACAAAGTCGGTCTGCGCGGCGGTGCAGTCAGCGCCGTTCTTGACATGGCAGCCGACAACGTGGCTGTCGAAGGACGTGATGGTCGCGGTCCCCGATTGTTGGGTGCAGCTGTCTGTCTTGCCGGCGAGACCGACCACGGTGCGCGAGGCCAGGTAGACGCGATCGGCCGCCGGAGCCAATCCAAACGAGATGCTCGTCGGCGGAGCGACGAAGCCATTGCCATCCTTCGGGACAGCAGTAAACCCCGGCTTGCCGTCGCCATCAGCGTCGACCGCCATAATGCCTGTGTACGATGTCGGCCAGGCGGCCAGCGGATCGGCCATCGTCAAGCCGACCAAAGCAACGGTTTGATCGATCTTGAGGGAGCTGCCCGGGTCCCATCCCGATAGCATCCCTGAGTTAGGAAATTTGGGAATTGTTGGAGCGTCCCAGACCGAGTCGGGGACATCGATCGACACCTTTCCGCTGGTCATACCCGCTGCTGCGAGCGCACCGAGCGTGGTGAGAGAAAAATCGGGGAGCACGGTGCCACATGACCACGTGTCGCCGGTCAGCGTGGTACCAGCTGCTGTAAACTTGGCGCGATTCCAGAGGTGAATCTTGCCGCTTCCTGCCTGTGTTGCCGTGTTGGCGTCCCAGGTGGCGTCGAGGACGATGTGCACAGCCAACGTGAACGCCGTCAGCGCTGGACAGTCGGTTGTCCCGCCGTCGCCCGCCGCCATTCCGCCAGTGCCGCCAGCGACGGTGCCGCCGGTGCCGCCTGACGTGCCGCCCGTGCCGCTGGCCGTGGTCCCGCCGCTGCCGCTGGCCGTTGTTCCCCCGCTCCCTCCCGACGTGCCGCCGGTGCCGCCGCTGCCGCCTGGCGGCACTTGCGAATTGCTCGAACCGCAGGCCACCACGGTGGCCAGCGCGGCGAAGAGCGTCCGGCGTTTCCAGTCGCCACCTGCTGTCAGGCGGTTCTTCATTCGATCACTGTGCGTGTGGTCCATGGAATGCCTCCAGCAGGTCAAAGCGGATACTTGCCAATTTCAATGGCGGCGGCCGCCACTTCTCGTCGCAGAGCAATCGTGTTGGGCGTTTCCCGGGCGCTGAATCGGCGCAGGGAAGCCAGAAACGGGGCCAGCGCGTCGCCGTCGTGCAGGCGAGCCAGCAAACGGCGGGCGGCGGATTCGATCTCGTCCAACGCGTCTTGCGCGTAACAGCGCACCGCCGCCTCTTGCAGGCGCGCGGCCGCCCCACCGACGGCTGCCGCGTGTTTTTGCGCCCGCAAAAGCGCGCTCTCCAGCGCGTAGGTGGCCATGGCGATGTCGGCGAAGTGGCCCAGGACCTCTTGCTCCTCGACCAGGCTCTGGCCAAATTTCTGCGCTGCCAGGCCCAGGCACATCAGCGCGATGGTCTTCGCGCCCTTGGTCATGCGCGCTTCGGCGGCGAGAAAACCGTCCGGCACCCCAGTGGGCGAGCGCACCTCGGCGCTGGCGCTGCCCTCAGTTTCGTTCATCAGGGCCATCGCCCGCGCGAAGATTGGCAGGTCGCCCTTCATCGCGCGCCGCAAAAGCCGGCCCGGCACCAGCAGGCGGTTGATCTCGTTGGTGCCCTCGAAGATGCGATTGATACGGGCGTCGCGCCAGTGGCGCTCGGCCGGAAAATCCTCGACGAAGCCGGCGCTGGCGTAGATCTGCACGCCTTCGTCGACCACATAGTCCAGCATCTCGCTGCACCACACCTTCACCATCGAGCACTCGACGTCGTACTCCTCGATGCGCTTCAGGCACTCGTCGGTGTTCTTGGTGTCCACGCCGCTGAGGTTGCGATCGATCATTCCGCCCGTGCGGTAGACCATCGACTCAGAGACGTAGGTGAGGATGGCCATCTGCCCCAGCTTGTGGCGGATGAGACCAAAGTCAGAGATGGGATGCCCGAAGGCCATTCGGCCTTTCGCGTATTCGATGGTCTCGCCCAGGGCCAGCTTGGCGCCGCCGGTCACGCAGGCCCCCAGCTTGAAGCGCCCGATGTTGAGGACGTTGAAGGCGATCTTGTGGCCCTTGCCGATCTCGCCCAGCACGTTTTCGCGCGGGATGACCGCGTCGTTCAGGATCAGCGGGCGGGTCGACGAACCTTTGATGCCGGTCTTTTTCTCTTCGGCGCCCAGGCTCACGCCCGGCATGTCCTTCTCGATGATGAAGGCGGTGAAGTGTTCGCCGTCGACCTTGGCGAAGGTGGTGTAGACGTCGGCGAAGCCCGCGTTGGTCAGCCACATCTTCTCGCCGTTCAGGATCCAGTTCTTGCCGTCGGGCGACAGCACCGCCTTGGTCCTGGCGTTCATGGCGTCGGAGGCCGACGACGCCTCGGACAGCGAGTACGAGGCGATCCATTCGCCGCTGCCCAGCTTGGGCAGATACTTTTTCTTCTGCGCTTCCGAGCCGAAATAGACGATCGGCAGCGTCCCGATCCCGGTGTGCGCCATGAACGTCACCACGAAGCTGCCTTCGCGGGCGGCGTTCTCGGCGGCGATGGTGGCAGAGACCTTGTCCAGGCCGAGGCCGCCGTACTCCTCGGGGATCTCGATGGCCAGCAAGCCGAGATCGCCTGCCTGGCGCATCAGCTTGCGGGTGGTCTCGTAGTTGAGGGCCAGGATCTGCGGCAACGCCGGGACCACGTCCTCGGCCATCCACTCGGCGCAGGTGGCGCCCATCATCCGCTGCTCGTCGCTGAGATCTTCCGGGGTGAAGATCTCGGCGGGCGCGCGCTCCTCAAGCAGGAAGCTGCCACCGCGGGCGGCCACCACCTGGTCTTGAATCTTCTCCACGGACATCGTTGCCATCGGTTGCTCCTGGGCGTGCGGCGGCGTCAGCGTTTTCGGGCGGGCGTCTTGGCGCTGGCGCCAGTGAGGAACAGCTCGACCACCGGGCCGGCCATCTCGGTCAGGTCGAAGGCATTGCGGGCCAAGACCCACGACGTGACCAGCGCGTCCAGGCCGCCGAAGAAGGCGTGGGTGGCCAGCTTGCGCGAAAGATCTTTGCGAAAGCTCCCTTGCTTCTGTCCGGCCTCGATGGCTGCCTCGACCAGATCGAAGTACTCCTTCAGCCAGGAAGCGGTGAACAGCTCCATGAACTTCGTCGACTGCCGCAGCTCGACCTGAAACACCACCGCCAGATCGGGATTGCGTCCCAGAAGGCCCAGGTGGTGGTCCGCGATCACCCGCAACTGCTCCGCGGCGTCGTCGACGCGCCGGATCTCCTGGCGGGCCGCCTCGATGTGCTCGCCCATCACCTCATCGAACAGCTTGATGAGGATGTGGTCCTTGCTCTCGAAGTAAAGGTAGACGGTGCCGTCGGCGATCCCGGCGGCGGTGGCCACGTCACTGATGCGGCTGGCAAAGAACCCCTTGCGGGCGAAGACCTGCACCGCGGCATCCAAGATGCGCTGACGCTTGTCATCGGTCCGTCGCTTGGCCATCATCAACAACCGGCACCTGAATGAATCATCATTCAGTAATTGCGAATTATATGCTTTTACAGCGTCTGTCAACGAGATAATGTCTCTTCCGTGGTCGCTGGAGGCGCCGCCATGAGCCAAAAACTCGCTGAAAAGGTCGTCTTCATCACCGGCGCCTCATCTGGAATTGGCGAAGGATTGGCCCGCGAGGCCGCGGCCGCTGGAGCCGCCGTGGTGCTGGTGGCGCGACGTCTGGAACTGACCGCGCGCCTGGCGGCCGAGATCGAAGCCGCCGGGGGGCGCGCCCTGGCGGTCGCCGCTGACGTCACCCAGGAAGGCGCGCTGGAATCCGCCGTCGCGCAAGCGCTGGGGCGTTTCGGCCGCCTGGACATCGCCATCGCCAACGCCGGCATCAGCGTCAACGGTCCGCTGGCCGAGCTGAGCCTGGAAGATTTTCGCCGGCAGTTCGACACCAACGTCCTCGGCGTCGTGCGCACCGTGCAGGCGACGTTGCCGGCGTTGAAAGAAACCGGCGGCTCGATCGGCGTCGTCGGCAGCACCAACGGTTATCTGTCGCTGCCGGGTTATTCTGCGTACTGCGCCAGCAAGCACGCCGTGCGCTCGCTGGCGGATTGTCTGCGGCACGAACTGGCCGCGCAGCACGTGTCGGTCACGCACCTGGCGCCGGGGTTCGTGCAAAGCGACATTCGGATGCTGGATCGAAACGGGCAGCACCGCGCCGACTTCGTCGATCCCATTCCGCGCTGGCTGCAGCTTCCGGCGCGACGGGCGGCGCGCCAGATGTTGTGCGCCATCCAGGCGCGCCGCGCGGAATCGATCATCACCTTGCACTCGCGGTTGTCGATCCTCGCCGCCCGCCACATGCCGTGGCTGGTCTCGGCGATCCTGCGCGTCGCTCGTGGCCCTTTGATCACCGCGGCCCAGCAGCCATGAGCATCGCCGAGTACGACACGCTGGATGGATTGGGGCTGGCGGCGCTGGTGCGCAAGCGCCAGGTCTCGCCCGCCGAACTTCTGGATGAAGCCATCGCCCGCGTCGAGCGCGTGAACCCGCGCCTCAACGCGGTGGTGACGCCGCTTTATGATCAGGCGCGGCGTGCAGTGGCCAGCCCGCTGCCCGACGGACCGTTTCGCGGCGTACCGTTCCTGCTGAAAGATCTGGCGGTGGCGCTGGCCGGCGCGCGGTTGACCCACGGCAGCCGTTTCGTCGGCGACTACACGCCCGGCACCGACAGCACGCTGGTGGCACGGTATCGAAAGGCCGGGCTGATTTTCTTCGGCAAGACCAACACGCCCGAGTTCGGCCTTCTGCCCTGCACCGAACCGGATCGCTTCGGGCCGGCGCGCAATCCGTGGAATCCCGATTTCACGCCTGGGGGCTCCAGCGGCGGTTCGGCGGCGGCGGTGGCGGCCGGCATCGTTCCCGTCGCGCACGGCAATGACGCTGGCGGATCGATTCGCATCCCGGCGTCGTGCTGTGGGTTATTCGGGCTCAAGCCGACCCGCGGCCGCATGCCCGTCGGTCCCGACGCCAGCGAGCTTCTGGGCGGCTTCGGCGTCGAT
Source organism: Polyangia bacterium (assembly GCA_036268875.1). Classification (GTDB taxonomy): domain Bacteria; phylum Myxococcota_A; class Polyangia; order Fen-1088; family Fen-1088; genus DATKEU01. The sequence continues at coordinate 84,970 of DATATI010000029.1, forward strand.
CATGTCCTGGCCCGCAGCGTGCGCGACAGCGCGGCGATGCTGGACGCCACGGCCGGCGCCGACGCCGTCGCTCGCTATCACGCTCCGCGCGCCGGCGGTCCCTTCGCCGCCGAGGTGAAGGTGGCGCCGCGGCGATTGAAGATCGCGCTGCAAAGACCGGCGCACCTCACCATCGGCGGCGGCCAGCCGCTGCACCCCGACAGCGCGGCCGCCCTCGACGACGCCGCCAAGCTGCTGGCCGAGCTTGGTCACGACGTCGAAGCGACCACCGTGCCCGTCGACGCCGAGGCGTTCGCCCGCGAGTTCATGGTGATCATGTGCGTGGAGATCGCCGCCGCCGTCGCCGCCATCTCGTCGGCGCGCGGCCGCCGTCCCCGTCGCGGCGAGGTCGAGGTGAACACCACGCTGACGGCGATGGTCGGCCGGCAGCAAAGCGCCGTGCGCTATACCCTGGCGCGCGAGCGGCTCAACGCGGCGGCCCGCCAGACCATCGCCTTTCTCGAACGGTACGATGTCCTGCTGTCGCCGACGCTGGGCGCGCCGCCGCTGGCCATCGGGGCGCTGCGCCCGCGCGGGATTGAAGCGTGGGCGGGCGAACTGGTCGCGGCGACCGGCCTGTCGTTCGTGTTGCGGCTGCCGGGCGTGGCGGCGGCGGCGGCGAAACGGATCTTCGACTTTGTCTCGTTCACGCCGCTGGCCAACGTCACCGGTCAGCCGTCGATGAGCGTTCCGCTGTACTGGACCGCCGCTGGTCTTCCCATCGGCTCGATGCTGACGGCCGGCGTGGGCGACGAGGCGACGCTGTTTCAGCTGGCCGGGCAATTGGAGCAAGCCCGCCCCTGGGCGGCCCGACGCCCGCTCATTCACGCGTCGCCTGAAGCGCTGCGGCCGCCGCGCGAGGTCTCGTCAGCCGCATGAAGCTGCGTCGCTTCGAGATTCGTTGGGCGGCGCTGATCGGGCGCGCGTTGTTGCCACCCGGGCTGCTGGGCGGCCTGGTCGACGACGTCGATCTGGGCGAGGCGCTGCGGCTGGAATGCGCCGAGCCACCGTGGTACGCGGCGCTGCTGCTGCGCGCGTCGCTGTGGATGACCTGGCTCTCGCCACCGTTCGCGCTGCGCCGCCTGCGCACCTTCGGCGGGCTGGACGCGGCGGCGCGCGAGCTGGTGCTGGAGAGACTGCTCGACAGCCGGGTCTATGTCGTGCGCGCCACCGCCACGTTTCTGAAGCTGGCGTCGTGCATGTTGTTGCTGGGACACCAGCGTGTGCTGCGCCGGATCGGCGCCTACGAATACGGCCGCGAAACCGAGGCGGCCGCCGCGCCGGTGATCATTCCCATCAACCGCGCCGGCGGCGCGTCGTGAGCGCCGGATTTTTCGACGCCCGCGCCGTCGACGGCGACCTCGACGCCGCCGAGGCGGACTTCGTGGTGGTGGGCTCGGGCGCGGGTGGCGGCGCGGCAGCGCGCGCGCTGGCCGGCGCCGGCGCGCAGGTGCTGGTCTTGGAAGAGGGCCCGCGCGTGCCCACCGCCGACCTGGGCAACACCGCGCTGGCCACCATGGCCCGGCTGTATCGCAACCAAGGCAAGCAAACCGCCTTCGGTCGCGCCACCACGCCCATCTTGCAAGCGCGCTGCGTGGGCGGCGGCACGCTGGTGAATTCGGCGATCATCTGGCGGGTGCCGGAAAAGGTGCTGGCCGACTGGCATCAACGTTTCGGCCTGGGCGACGGGATGCCGGCGGCGGCGCTGGACGCCGCGTACACCCGCATCGAACGGGAAATGTCCGTCCGGCCGGTGGTGGAAGGCGTGACGTCGGGCCGGCAGGACGCGCTGATGCGCGACGGAGCGGCGCGCGCCAACCTTGACGGTCGTTTCTTGCACCGCAACGAACGCGGCTGCCGCGGTTCGGGCCGCTGCATGCATGGCTGTCCGCACGAGGCCAAGCAGTCGACGGCGGTGAATTTCTTGCCGCGGGCGGTGGCGGACGGCGCCGCCGTCTACTCCAACGCCACCGTCGAGCGGGTGGTGATCGAAAAAGGCCGCGCGGTGGCGGTGACCGGTCGCGTGTCGGAGGGCAACGGCAAGGGACGTCCGCGGCGTTTTCGCGTGGCCGCGCGCAAGGCGGTGATCGTGGCGGCCTCGGCGGTTCAAAGTCCGAACCTTTTGCGTCGCAGCGGCCTCGGTCGGGCGCACCTCGGCGATCACTTCATGGCCCACCCGGGCACCGCCGTGATGGCGTTCTATCCGCAGCCGGTGCACGCCTGGACCGGCGCCTCGCAAGGGTTCGAGGTGCTGGGTCTGCGGGACGCGCTGGGCGCGAAGATGGAATCGATCAACGTCCCCCCCGAGGTGGCAGCGGCGCGCCTGCCCGGCGCCGGTGGGCGATTGGGCGCTTATCTGGAACGCCTGGATCACGCCGCCGTCTGGATGGTCGCCGTGCGCGCTCGGGCCGAAGGCCGCATTCGTCCGTCGGTGTTGTTCGGCGATCACGTCAAGTACGACCTCACCGCGCCGGACATGGATCGCGTGCGGCAAGGTCTGAAGCGCCTGTGCGAGATGCACTTCCTGGCCGGCGCGACCCAAGTGATCCCGGCCGTCTACGGGCTGCCGGAGGTCTTGCATTCGATCGACGAGATCAAGGTGTTCGACAGCGCCCCGCTGGATCCCCGCGCCTACAGCATGGTGGCCTCACACCTGTTCGGCGGCTGCCGCGCCGGCAGCGACCCGCGCACGTCGGTGGTCGACCCGCAGTTGAAAGTGCACGGCACCGACGGGCTTTATGTCATGGACGCCTCGGTGTTCCCGACCAACACCGGCGTCAACCCCCAGCACGGCATCATGGCCATCGCGACGGTGGCGGCCGAACGGCTGAGCTGATGCGCCGCTAACCGCGCGCGCAGAAGTCGCGCACCAGATCGTGCAGCACGCGCAAGCCCCAGGCGAAGCCTTGGGTGGGGATGCGCTCGTCGTGACCGTGGTACATCTGGCTGAACTTCACCGTCGCATCCAGTTGCACCGGCGAAAACCCGTAGCAGATGGCGCCCAGTTTTTGATAGGCGAAGGCGTCGGTGAATCCCGGGATCATATACGGCACGGCGGTGGCGCCAGGATCGTGCTTGCCCAGGGCGGCGACGATGGCGTCGTAAAGCGCCGTGTCCATGGGAAAGGTGGTGCCGTCGTGCTGATCCAGCACGGTGAAGCGAACGCCGTCGCCCACCACGCGCCGGATCTCGTCGAGAAATTTCTCGGCGCTTTGTCCGGGGACGACCCGGCCGTCGACCGCGACGGTGGCGGCCGCCGGGATGACGTTGATCTTCGTGCCGCCGCTGAGCATCGTCGGCGAAGCGGTGTTGCGCAGCATCGCGTTCAGCGGCAGCGCCTGCTCCAGATTGCGCCGCTCCAGCCAATCCAGCAGCAGCGGTGACAGCGACGGCCGGAGCAGCAACGCAAGGGCGCGGTTCTGCGGGAACGGCACGCGCGCGGCCATGGCCCGAATGAACCCGCTCGCCACCTCGGTGTTGTGCTGGGGCAGGCGCGCCCGCGACAGCGCGGCGATGGCCCGGCCCAGGCGCGCCACCGCGTTGTGCGGGTGAGGCATCGAACCGTGGCCGGGCGAACCGTCGGCGCTGATCTCGAACCAGCAGATCCCTTTCTCCGCCACCTGGATGGGATAAAAGCGCGCCGCCCCGACGTGCAAGGTGTGGCCGCCCACCTCGGTCAAGACGAACTCGGCCTCGACTGCGGCGCGATGCCGTTCCACCAGGAACAACGATCCGTTCTTCGAACCGGCCTCCTCGTCGGCGACGGCGGCGAAGATGACGTCGCGGTCCAGGGGCACGCGCTGGCGCTTCAGGATGAGCAGCGTCATCAGGCTCATCGCCACCATGTTCTTCATGTCGACGGCGCCGCGACCCCACAGGTAACCGTCGTGCTCGACGGCGGCGAAGGGCGGGTGTTGCCAGGCCGGCGCGTCGGCCGGCACCACGTCGAGGTGCGCGTTCAACAACAAAGGCGCTTTTTTCCCCGAGCCCTTGAGGCGGGCGACCAAGTTGGTGCGCCCGGGCTGCTTTTCGAACAGCTGGTAGGCGATGCCTTCTTTGGCCAGCACGCCGGCGATGTATTCAGCGGCCGGCCGCTCGTTGCCGGGCGGGTTGCTGGTGTCGATCCGCAGCAGCGCCTTGAAGTGGTCGATGGCCTCCCGCTCGACGGCGACGCGATCAACCTCGTGTGACGCCTGCGACGGCGTCTCAGTCATTGCCTGCGCGGCAGCTGGTCGGTCAATTTGTCGACCAGGGCGACGTAAGCGGCCATGGCCGCGTCGCGGGTCATCGTTTTTCTCGTCGCCCAGGCGTCGTACTTGGCGCGCGCCTTGAAATCAAGCGGTTCCGGGCGATCGCCGGCGACGTCACCGACGGTGGCTTGTTTGTAGAGGCCGTAAAGCGCCAGCAGTTGATCGGTGGCCGGCGGTTTGGAAAGCTGCTTGACGCGCACCTGCGCCGCCGCGAAGTCGTCGGAGATCGCCATGCGGCCATCCTACCCTCACTCCAGCGTGGCGGCGTTACAACCAAGCGGCGCCAGCGGCGGGTTGCAGCCCGGGCTGCCGGCCGGCAAATGCAGCCAGTAACTTCGTCCCGGGATCTGAAACGGCAGATCGTCGTCCAGCATGTGAAAGCCTTCCGGGACCAGCGTCTGCAGCCGCGTGGTGCAGGCGTCGTCGGTCATGTTGATGGCGCAGCTGTTGACGCCGATCAAAAGATGGCCGGCGTGCGCGCTGGCGATGTCGCCGGGATCCTCCTCGTCCTTGGTGATCACCGCCCAGGGAAGCCCGAACTCGGCCGGCGCGGCGTTCACCCACATCAGGCGATCGTCCAGCGACGTGCCGTTGTGGTCATAGCTTTGCGTGCGGGTGTCGCGGTTGATGATGGTGAACATCACCATCCCGCGCGCCTCGTCGACGGTGGGCCATCCATCGGTCATCAGGCGTTCGCGCGGCGAGGCGTGGCTGCCGCGCAACCAGGCGGGCGTGATGATGTGATCGCGGCTGAAGGCCTTCAGGATCACCGGTTCGATCGGCACCAGATCGCTGATCGGCGAGCCGCCGGTGTCGTCCTTGATCTCCAGCCAGATGAAGATCGGCACGTGGCGCGGGTGCGCCGTGGACCAGGTGGCGATGATGTTCAGGCAGTCGTCCAGCTTCTGGCAGCTGCTGTTCGGGTCGATGAGGACGATGTGATAGACATCGTACGAACCGTCGCTGGCCAGGTGCACGTCCAGCTCCAGCGCGCGCACCCCGCCGGCCAGCTGCTGGTCCAGCGGCGGCTGGGTGTACTTGTGGCTGGCATCGAAAGCGATGAGCGGCGCCTGGTGGTAACTGTTGTGCGTCCCCGCCACTTGCAGCGCTTCGAGGGTGACAGCGGGCAGCCGAGCAATCGACAGGTCGGCGGCGTTGGCATCGGAGAGGTGAGCGTCGGGTGCGTCCCCCGTGATGGCGCCACCGTCCGGACGGTCGGCTCCGCTGATGGTGTCCGCCGCCGGGGCGTCCACTTTCGGGTGGTCCGTGCCGTCCACGGTCAGGCTCGCGTCAGAGCTGCCCACCGCATCGCCGAAAGCGCCGCCGCCGGCCGCGTCGGCGGGCGACACCGTGGCCGCGCCGCTTTTGCCGCAGCCCCCAATGCTGGCGCCGCCGGTGCAAACCATGCCCAGCGCAACCAGTCTCCTCAAGAGCCTTGCCACGGATCGCGAACCGGAGCTGATCATGCCACTCTCCGTTGTCGACGCTTCCCTGACGAAGGGTACTCGTGCTATTGAATAAAAGTCAATGACGCCCACCAGCGCACCCGCGGCGCCCCGCGCCGACAGCTCGCGCCTGGCCCTTGATCAGGCCGTGGCTGCGGTGCTGGAACAAAAGCGCGCGTTCGCCCGTTTGCCGGTGATCGAACGGATCGCCCTGCTGCAATCGCTGGAGGCGCCGTTCCTGGCCGCCAGTCCTGGCTGGGTGGCGGCTGCCTGCCGCGCCAAGCAGATCGCCCTCGACGCGCCGGTGGCCGGCGAAGAATGGCTGGCTGGCCCGGCGGTCACCGCGCGCAACATTCGCCTCCTCACCGAGAGTCTCCAACAAATCGCCCGCCACGGCCGTCCGCCGCTAGGCCGCAAGGTGCGCACGCGCGCCGACGGCCTGGTGGAAGTCTCGGTCCTTCCCGCGGGCGGCTGGGATGGCACGCTTTACAAGGGCCTTTCGTGCTGGGTGCGTCTGCAGCCCGGCATCGACCAGGCCGCCGCCGAACAACGGCAGGCCAGCTTCTATCAGCGGCGCGATGCGGAAGGAAAAGTGGCGCTGATCCTGGGCGCCGGCAACGTCGCGTCGATCCCGGTGATGGACGTTCTTTACAAGATGTTCGTCGAAGGCGCGGTCTGCGTCTTGAAGATGAACCCGGTCAACGAATGGTTGACGCCCTTTCTCGAGCAGATCCTGGCGCCGATCATCGCGCGCGGGTTCCTGCGCATCGTGCGCGGCGCGGGCGACGTCGGCGAGTATCTGTGCCAGCACCGCGACGTCGACGAGATTCACATCACCGGTTCTGACAAGACGCACGACCGCATCGTCTGGGGTCCGCCCGGCCCCGAACAGGATCGGCGACGGCGCGAGGGGCTGCCGGTTTTGAAAAAAGCGATCACCTCGGAGCTGGGCAATGTCAGCCCGGTGGCGATCGTCCCGGGACAATTCACCGAAAAGGAGCTGTGGTTCCAGGCGCGCAACCTGTGCACCATGCTGGTGAACAACGCGTCCTTCAACTGCAACGCCGCCAAGGTGCTGATCACCGCGCCCGGCTGGCCGCAGCGCGATCGCTTCCTTGAATTACTGACCAAGGCCGTCGGCGAGGTATCGCCGCGGGTGCCGTACTATCCGGGCGCGCGCCAGCGTTACAGCGAACTTGTGGGCAGCCGAAAGGACGTGCGCATCCTGGGCGCGGCCGGCGGTGGCAACAATGACGGCTTGCCCTGGGCGTTCATTCCCAACCTCGACGCCGGCCGCACCGACGAGCCGCTGTTCCAGGTTGAACCGTTCTGCGGCGTCCTGGCCCACACCGAAGTCGGCGCAGCGGATCCGATTTCGTTCCTGGACACCGTGACCAGCTTTTGCAACGACCGCCTGTGGGGCACGCTGAACGCCACGCTGATCATCGATCGGCGCAGCGAAGGGGATCCGACCATCGCCGCCGCGCTGGACCACGCGGTGGGCGCGCTTCGCTACGGCACGGTGGCCGTCAACCTGTGGCCGGGAGTTTGTTACGGCAGCGTCTCGCCGCCGTGGGGCGGCCACCCCAGCGCCACGCTCGCCAACATCCAGAGCGGCCTGGGCTGGGTCCACAACACCTTCATGCTGGAGGGGATCGAAAAATCGATCATCCGCGCTCCATCGGTGATGGCCCCCAAGCCAGCCTGGTACTACGACAACACCCAGTGCAAGGTGATCGGCCAGAAGCTGGCGGCGCACGAGATCCATCCGCGGGCGCTGCGCATCCCGGCGCTGGTGCTGGCCGCGCTGCGCGGGTGAAGGAGCAGCGTCGCTTGCCGATGCGAGGCGCGGGGACGATTTTGTTCGCGGCGTCTTTCGCCGCGCTGGCCGTCGTTCAAGCGATCGCCCCGGCCGTCGCCCGCGCGCAGCCGTGCGCCACCGCCGAGGATCGCCTGGCCGTGGTTCGCCAGCGCCTGCGCGCCGACGCCAAGGACGCGCGCGTCTGGGCCTGGGGCTGGGGATTGGGCTTCAGCGCGCTGGCCGTCGGGCAGGCCGGGTTGGCGCTGACCCGATCAGATCCCGGTCAGCGCGCCGATCTTTACGTCGGGGCCGGCAAGTCGGTGCTGGGATTGGTTCCGATTCTGTTCGTGCCAGTGCCGGCGGTGCGCGACGCGGACGTCTTCGATGGTCACCTCACGGCGGCAGCTGCGTCGCCGGATCAGCGCTGCGCATTGCTACCCGAAGGCGACGGGTTGCTCGACCGGAGCGCCGACGACGAAGCGTTCGCGGGCGGCTGGCTGGCCCACGCGGCGAACGTCGCTGTCAACGGGGGTGGCTTGCTGATCGTGGGATTCGGTTACCGGCGCTGGACCACCGGCGCGGTCGGCGCGCTGATCGGAACCGCCATCGGCGAGGTGCAGGTCTTCACCCGCCCGACCAGCGCCCTGCGCGGTCGCCGCAGCGACCAGGCACGCTGGTCGCTGGCGCCGCTCCTGGATCGCGGCGCGGTGGGAATTCGCCTGGCCGGCCTTTTTGATCGTTAGACCGCCTCAGCAGGCCTGATTGCACACCAGCTTGCCGCCGCCGCAGTTGGTGGCGGCCTGGCCATCGCTGCAGGTCAGGCTGCACGTGGCCGAGGTGCCGCACCCGAGACGACAGTTGCCGCCGGCGCACGAAGCCTGGCACTTTGACGAGGTAGCACAGGTGAACGTGCAGCCACTGTCGGCGCACGCCAGATCGCAAGTGCCGCTGATCCCGCAGCCCAGGCTGCACCCGGCCCCCGTGCATCCCAAGCTGCACGTCATCGACGTCGCGCAGCTGCAGCTGGTGCCCGCCGCGCAGCCGGTCGCGCCGCCGGCACCGCCGTCGATCGCCACGCCGCCGGCACTGCCGCCGCCTGTTCCGCCAGCGCCGTCGGTTCGCGCGTCAACGGCGGGAACGTCCGATCCGCCCGAGCCGCCGACCGCGACATCCACACCGCCTTCGCCGATGACGGCACCAACGTCATTGCCACCATCGTGCCCGCCGGAGCCCGCCGCCTCGTCCCCCGTGGCTCCGGAACCGCCGGTGCCCGGATACGGTTCCGCTGGACCGCAATCAATTCCGGCCAGGCCAAGGACGGCCAGCAAACGCACAACCGCCAGCCTTTTTCGCACGGCAGCGCTCATGGCCGTATTCGAAGCCTAGGCCGCTATTGACCCACGGTCAATAGCGGGCTAGAAAGCGAGACGGCCGGATGATGTCTCTTGGGTCCGCCTTCCTGGTGCCTCTGTTCGCCGCCGCCGGCGTGGCCGCGGACTCGCCCGGCGCGCGTCTGGACGCCCTGGCCGCCTTGGCGCCACCTGCCCTGGCCGAACGCCTCAGCGCCACCTCCCCCGACGATCTGATCGTCCTTGGTCGCGAAGCCGTGCGCCGCCTGGGAACGTATCGGGCCCGTCTCCTGAAACAGGAGCGCGTCGACGGCAAGCTCCTGCCGCCGCAGACCATGGAGGTGATCGTCCAGACGTCGCCGCGCGCCCAGCGCCTGGATTATGTCGAAGGCCCGAAGGCCGGACGACACGTCGTCTGGACCCAGAAGCGCCCGACCGAGATGCTGGTGCGCGAAGCGGGGATCCTGGGCATCACCTCGCTGTGGATTGATCTCGGTGGCCGGCTGGCGCACGGCGATTCCAACCACAACGTCACCGAGCTGGGCTTCGGGCCCCTGCTGGATCTCGTCTCCAGCGATCTGCACAAGGCCGACGCCCAGGGCGGCCACGTCCGCAAGAACCAGGGCTTCGACAGCAGCGGTTGCTTCTGGATGGAGTACACGGCGCCGCCGGGCGCCAGCGGCCTTTACGCCCAGCGCACCCGCCTGTGCATCGACGCCAAGCTGGGACTGCCGGTGAAGATCGAAGTGCATGACGCCCACGGCTTCTTGGAGCGGTACGAATACACCAACGTCCGTCCCCATCAGACGGTCGACCCGTCGCTGTTCGAAAAGGTGTGAAGGAGCGAACCATGCCCGCGCCCGAGAGCATCGTCGCCAATCCGTCGTCGCTGGCCTGGCGCAAGATCATTCGCTTGTCGCTGCCGCTGATCTTGTTCGTGGTCCCGACGGTGGCCATCGGGTTCGGCGTCTTGATCCCGAATAGCTGTATCGCGGGCTGGAACCAGCTGTCGCTGGGCTTCGGGTCGACGGTGTTCTTTGCTTGCGTGACGTACGTGATGGGCGTTCGCGCGGCGCTCAAGGGCTAGGCGTTCAGAGGCCGGCCGAAGCGGCGTTTTCCAACACCGCCGCCGCGCCTAAACCGCCGGCGGCGCAGATGCCCAGCAAGGCGCGACGCTTGCCGGTGCTGGCCAGCTCGTTGGCCATGGTGGTGACCATGCGCGCGCCGGTGGCGGCAAAGGGATGGCCGAGCGCCAGCGAACCGCCGTGCACGTTCAGGCGTTCGAGATCGATGCGCCCCACCGCGGCCGATCGCGCCAGGCGGAGGCGCGCGAAGGCGTCGCTGCCCAGCAGTTTCAGCACGCTCAGCACCTGCGCCGCGAAGGCCTCGTGCATGTCCACCAGATCGACGTCGTGAAGCGCGCAGCCGGCGCGGTCCAACGCCAGCGGCATGGCCAGCGCCGGGCCGATCAGCAACTGGTCTGCCGGATCGACGCCGACGTACGCCCAGCTGGCGAAACGCGCCAGCGGGCGCAGGCCCAGCGCACGCGCCTTGTCCTCGCTCATCAGCAACACCGCTGCGCCCCCGTCGGTCAGCGGGCTGGAGTTTCCGGCGGTCAGCGTGCCGTCGGCGGCGAACACCGGTTTCAGCTTGGCCAGTTTTTCCACGCTGGTGTCGGCGCGAACGATGGTGTCGGTGTGGACCCAGCGGCCGCCCGCCTCGATCGGGACCACCTCGTCGGCAAAACGGCCGCTGGCGATGGCGGCGGCCGCGCGCTGGTGCGAACGCACCGCCAGCTCGTCCTGAGCGGCGCGGCTCACCTCGTTGCGCCGGGCCATCTCTTCGGCGGATTCGCCCATCAGCTTGCCGGTGGTGCGCTCGGCGACGCGGGGCACGCGCGGCAGCACCTCGGACAGCGGGAACATCTGCGCCAGCACCCCCAGCACATCGGCGGGCGTGGGCTTGCCGTAGATCAGCGGCACGGCGGCGTGCACCACCTTCTGCGGCAGCTTCACCTCGGCGTTGCTGGTGGAGTCCGATCCGCCCGCGACGATGACGTCCGCTTCGCCGCGCTCGATGGCCGCCGCCGCCAGCGTCACCGCCTGCAGCCCAGAGGCGCAGGCGCGCGTGACCGTCATCGCCTCGACGGCGGGATCAAGGCGCAGGTCGAGCGCGATCTCGCGACCGACGTTGGGCGACAGCCCGGGCAGGATCACGCCGCCCCAGACGATCGCGTCGATCTCGGCGCGCGCCGACGGAAAGCGGGCCAGCAGACCGCGGACCGCCGCCGCCCCCAGCGCGATGGTGTCCAGCTTGAGAAATTCCGCTAAGGCCTTGACGAACGGCGTTCGGACGCCGCCCACCACGACGGCGCGGCGGCCGTTCGGAACTGGATTTTCGCTTCCCGATGGCATGACGGTTTCCTTTCCTTGTCTTGCCTTGCCTTGGCTCAGGCGCCGATCAGCGCGCCGCCGCACACGCGCAGCACCGCGCCGGTGACACCGACCGCGCCTGGCGAAGCCATGAAGGTGATCACCTCGCCGACGTCCGACGGCAATCCGCCTTGCCCCAGCGCGCTCAGGCGCCGCCCCGCTTCGCGAATCATCAAGGGAATGGCGGCGGTCATGCGCGTTTCGATGAAGCCCGGCGCCACGGCGTTGACGGTGATCCCGCGCGAAGCCAGATCAATGGCGCGGCGACGCACGTACGCCGCCACGCCCGCCTTGGAGGCGGCGTAGTTGGTCTGCCCGACGTTGCCGGCCAGGCCGGCCACCGACGACAGACAGACCTCGCGCCCAAACGCGCGCAAAAGACCGCCCGGGCGCGCTTCATCCAGGGCGGCGTCGATGCGGGCGATTGCCGCCAGGTTGACGTCGATGACGTCAGCCCAGGCTTCGGGCTTCATCCGCCCCAGCGTCTTGTCGCGGGTGATACCGGCGTTGTGAACGACGATGTCCACGCCGCCAAAATGTTCAGCAAAGTACTGACTGATGGCCGCGGCAGCGTCCGTCTGGAGAATGTCTACCAGCAGGACCGATCCGCCGATGGCCCGCGCCAGCTGGCTGGCCGCGCCGGCGTCGGCCGGGCGGTCCAGACAGACGACATGCGCTCCCTCGGCCGCCAGCAAGCGCGCCGTCGCCTCACCGATGCCGCGCGCCGCGCCCGTCACCAGTGCCACTTTGCCGTCGAGGACGCGCACCGTGGGCGGCGTTCCGACCTGGGACGCCGCCCGCGTGTCGACGACCACCGGCTGTCCCGACACGAAGGCCGAGCGTGGCGACAGCAGAAACCGCAGCACCGCTTCCAGGCGCGCCTCGGCGCCCTCGTGCACCACGCAAAGCTGCGCGGTCGAGCCGCGCTTGCCGATCTCCTTGGCCAGGCTGCGCGTGAATCCCTCCAGCGCCGCCTGCGCCGCGCTGGCCGCCGCCGACGGCGCCGCGACCGGCGGACGCCCCAGCACCACCACCCGACCATTTGATGACAAGGCGGGGATCAGGGGATGAAAGAAATCGTAAAGACTTTGTAAGTCGCCCGGGCTGGCCACGCCGGTGGCGTCGAAGACCAGCGCCTGCGGCCGCAGGCCGTCCGACAATGCCCCCAGATCCAGCGGCGCCAGCGGGCGACCGTACGCCGCGCAGAACTCGATCAGCGCGGGAGTCGCCGGCGCTGCCGTGGCCGCCACCAGGGCGTTGGCGCCCGCCCGAACCAGGGCCTGAACTGCGCTGTCCCGCACCGCCGCGGCGGCCGGCGACGCGCCCACCACCACGGTCTGATCGCCGAGCGGTCGTTCTTCCCACGGCCCGCGCGCGCGGCGCAGCGGCTGGGGCAAAGGCAGTGGCAAGCCCAGCGTCTTGGTCAGGCGGCGGGCTTGCGGATTGGCGCCCAGCTGCAGCAACCAATCGCTCACGAGGCGGTCCTTTCTTCGAAGCGGCCATTCAAATAGGCGAAACCGCCCGCCGCATCGCCGACGAACACGGTGTTGCCGGCGCCGACGTACAGGCCCACGCGCGCCGGCAGCGGCAACGGCCGGGAGAACCGCACGTCGATGCAGCGAAGACGATTGACGGCGCCGGCGGACAGACCGCGGTTTAGGCCTTCCATCGTCCGCGCCAGCGTGGCGAACCCGTGCAGAATGGCGGCGCGAAAACCGAAGGCCTGCGCGTACGGGCGCAGCCAGTGCACCGGGTTGATGTCGCCGGTCAGCATGGCGAAAGACCAGCCCGCGTCGGACCGCAGCCCCCAGTAGGCAAGCTCGCGCGCGTCCACCGGGACCAGGGCTGTCTCTTTCTTGTTGTGGCCGTTGTGGCCGTTTTGACCATTGTGGCCGTTGGATTGGTGACCGTTGGCGGCCGGCGCGGGTTTCGGCGGCGCCGTCGGCACGATCGCGTAGAGGTCCGCGATCAGCGCTTCTGGGACCGATGCCGTCTCCGTCACCAGCCGCTGGTGCAGCACCACCCGCCGGCCATTGTCATCGACGCTGACCAGCTGGGCGCGCACCATCAGCGGCTCGCCCACTGGCAACGGCGCGTTCACCGTCAGACGACAACCACCGTTCATCACGCGCAGCAGTGGATACGGAAGGCCGTCCAGGGTCCGGGCCGCGAGCGGAAACGTCCACTGGGGAAACAGATGCGGCGGCAGGTGGCCACGATACGCCGACGGATCGCCGCCGACGCTGCGCACATAGTCGCGTACCAACGCCGCCGGCGGTGGAGTCACCTGTTCGGTCAAGACCGGCCGCGGAAATTCCGGCGCCCCCGCCGGAGTCGCCGACGATCCCCCCATTCGCTGGGCCAGCGCCGTCATCGCCGTGCGCCCGACGGCGGCCATCACCCGTCGCTGGGCCAGAATGTGTCGCGCGCCGACGCCCAAGCGACGCTCTTACCCCGCCGCCTTTTCGGCGCCGCTGCTGGCGCTGGTCCCGCCCGCCAGGAGATCCAACAGACGCTGGCCGGTGCTGGTGATCTCGTCGTGCAGGAACTTCACCCGCGGCTCGGCGCGCTCAAGGTGACGCTCCAGCAGCTCGCGCCGCTGTGGGTGCCGGCGCGCCTGCGCTAGCAAGACCTCGGCGATGGCTTCATCGGCCAGCAACCGCGTCAACCGCTCGGCGTGCAGCATGGCGTAGGCGAAGTCGCGCTTGGGGTTCCATTGATTGAAAAGCGCCTTGCGCCAGGTCCCCAGCGGCTGGCCTTGCACGGTCTTCACCTTCGCCGCCATCGTGCGCGTCACCAGGTGTTGCTGCGCGGCCAGCGACAGCAGCTGCAGGCGCGCCACCCGCCGTTCCAGGCCGTCGCGCGCCGACAGCGATCGCCAACGGGTCTGGGCCATGCGTTTCACGAACTCTTGAGGCGCCCGCAAGATCCCGGTCAGGGTGTCTTTCATGGCCATCAGCGACTGGATCTGGCTGGTGCCTTCGTAGATGGGCATCACCAGCGCGTCGCGCAGCAGCTTCTCGGCGCCGAACTCGTGCATGTACCCGTTGCCGCCGTGAATCTGCAGGCAGCGGCGGGCCATCTCCACCGCCTTCTCCGCGGCCAGGTACTTCAAAAGCGGCATGGTTCGCCGGGCGGCCTGGCGATGGGCGCGGATCTCCGTGTCGCGGGCGCCGCCCAGGAATTTCCCGAAGAGGGCTTTTTTGTGGGCCATCTCCTCGTGAAACGCGCCGTGCATGGCCAGCGCGCGCAGGTTGACGATGTCCGACTCCATCTCGTCCAGGTAGTCGGCGATCATCTCGTGGCGATCGATGGTCTTGCCCATCGATCGCCGTTCAGCCGCGTACCCCTTCGCCAGGCGCAGCGCCGCCTCGCACAGACCAATCGATTCGAAGCCCACGCCCAGGCGCGCGTGGTTCATGATCTCCAGCATCTGCCGAAACCCCTCGCCACGCTTGCCCACCAGCTCAGCGGGCGTGCGATCAAACGTGATGGCCACGGTCGCCGATCCGTGGTGGCCCAACTTTTCTTCGATGCGATCCAGCGTCGCCAGGCGCGTGCGCCGACCGTCTGCCTCATCGCGAAACGCCCGCACCATGAACATCGAGAGGCCACCGAGGCCCGCCTGCGGATCGTCCGGTCCGCTGCCTTTTTCGGTGCGGGCCACGACGAAGTGGTACTTGCCGTGCCCCGAGGTGATGAAAATTTTCTGCCCGGTCAGGGTCCACCTGCCGTCGGCTTCTTGTGTTCCCACCGCGCGCAGCGCCGCCATGTCGCTGCCGGCGTCGGGCTCGGTGATGTCCATGCTGCCCCAGGCGACGCCGCTGGCGATCTCCGCCATCTCGGCGGGCCAGCGTGTGCGGGTGATGAGGCCGGTGGCGGGATCGTGCACGGTGGTGCCTTCCAGCAGCGACAGGACCAGCATGGCCATCGCCGTGCCACTGTGAAATCCGTAATGGGTCATCACCGAGACGTCGGCGCGGGCCAGAAGCTCGGCGTTGATAAAGTAAAGCAGCATGGGCGCGTTCATACCGCCCAGCTCCCGTGGCAGGTTCAGGCCGTGCAGCCCCAGCTCGGCGATCTTGCGCGTGATGGCCTCGAGGCGCGGCGGGAAGGTGGCTTCGCCGTTGGCGAACCGAACCCCATCGCGATCGATCTGGGCGGCATGGGGAGCGATCTCCTCGGCCACGAACTCGCCGACCATCGCGGCGATCTCGCGATAGAAGGTCAGCGCCTCGGCGGCGGTCCTGAATCCATCGGCGAAGCGATAGCCAAGCTCGGTCACCGAGGCCACCGTCTCCCAGTCGATCCCGTCTTGCAGGTAATACTGAAGGTCTTCGTTGTCGCTCAGGAAGCTTGCCATGCCGCCTCTCGATCGTCTGCGCCGTGGTCCAGGCCAGCTCTAACCGGTTATTGAATCTTAGTCAATAGCGGACCGCACCGGTACCAAACCGCCAATCGCCTCTGTCATCGAGAGTCTATCCTGGGGCGCCGTGGCCCTTGCGAATCAAATTGTCCAAGGCCCGGGCCAGCTTCGGATCCAGTTCGACCGCCTTGGCCAGCACGCCGGCGTAACCAGCAATGAGAATTTCACGCAGATGGTCGCGTTTCAACTCAGGGTGGACGATCCAGTCGAGACAAGCGCCTTCCACCATGGCGATCCACGCCCGCAGCGCCGCCCGCAGCACCGGGCGCGGTTTGGAGATACGAAAATCGCGCAGGAAGTACTGCATGACCACTTCGCGGTGCTCTTCCAGAATCGCGTGCATCTCCTTGGCCACCGCCGCCCCGCCGCGATAGATGGCGGCGTACACCGGCCCGTGCTCCTGCACGTAGTTCAGGTGGGCGTCGACGGCGGCGCGCAACCGAGCGCCCGGCTGCAGCTTGGGATCGGGCTCGGTCATGCGCAGAAGCTGCGACGACGCCTGCCGAATGGTCTCGACGTAGAACTCTCGTTTGCCGCCGAAATAGTGATAAAGGAGGCCCTTCGACATGCCGGCGGCCTGGGCCACGTCGTCGATCGAGATGTCATCGTACGAATGGTTCGAGAACAGCTTGATCCCCAGCTCTAGCAGCCGGGCACGACGCTCGTCGATCTGGAGGCGGACCCTTCGTTGTGCGGCCATGAGACGCGCGGCATCTTACTCGATCGCCGTCGGCCCCACGACAGCGATAGCAAAAACATGGACGGCGACGGCCACTAGAGGCCGAAGGCGGTCTGCAGGCTGCGCAGCAGATCGAGATCGTTGGTCTTGATCCGCCCCGAGATGAAATCGACCGCGCCCGGCTTCCAGGTGCCGTTGATGAGCTTCAGGAACAGCTCAGCCGATGTCTTCAGAACGCAGTCGGCATTCTCGGTCTTGCCAGCCACCACCTCACAGGCGGTCGGCGACAGGGTGACGGTCCATTTCAGTGCGGCCGTGTCGCCCAGCGACAGGTAATAGGTGGTCGCTTTTTTGACAGCGCCCGGTTGAAACCGGGCCTTCAATGAGGTGAGCGAAGTGGCAAGGCCGTTGTGCATGCGGGCCATGTTATCACGGCCGGGTGGTTATTGACCTACATTCAACAAGCGAAAGGCCCCGGCGGTGAAGCGCGCCAGGGCCTTTTTTTTCCGAGAAAGCGGCGGTCGCCGCGTTTCGTTACTCGAGCTCGTTGGTGACGATGGGGGCCTTGCTGCCGCTGACGTCGCCGTTGCCGTCGACCAGGCCGACGCGCTTGAAGTCAGAGGTGGTGCCGTTGCAGTCCAGGTCGCCGGTCACCTCGGCGGTGAACGTGGCGGCGCCCAGCGTGCCGGTGCTGGTGTAGCGCGGCAGGTACAGGTGCGGGTCGGGCAGCGAGAACTGCAGGGCGACCCACTCAGGCGCCTGCCAAGCGACGGCGCCGCCCGGGCACTTGCCGGTGTCCATGCAGCCGCACTCCTTGGCGGCTTCCAGCGTGGCGGCCTTGCCCAGCGACGGGAACTGCTTGGCGATCGGGTTGCCCGTGCCGTCCATGTGGTCGGTCTCGTAGTAGGTCACCGAGCCGGCCCACATCTTGTTCAGGTGGCCCACCGCCTCGGCGGTGCGCGACCGTTTGATGTATTTCGAGAAGGCCGGGATGGCCACCGCCGCCAGGATGCCGATGATGGCCACGACGATCATCAACTCGACCAACGTGAAACCAGCCTGACGCTTGCGAATGAACATTTTCGAGATCCTCCGTTTGAGCGGTGATGGAGAGCGCCGACGGCGGGGACTATCGGCGGACGCTTTCGTTGGATTGAATGCGGCGCAAACTCTCCACTGCAGCGTTCGTGCCGCCCGCCGGCGGTCCGATGGTGGCGCCAGTCCTGGGCCAGTGCCGATGCCGTCGCCGCCACCTGCCGCAAATGGTCACTTTCTCACACGCAAACTGACCAAGTTCGGTCCAGCCCAATCGACGCACAGGTCAGATGCCGGTCGACGAGGCCCCACACCGGCGCGGCGTCTATCGTAAGGCGCCCGGGTGGCGCTGCTGAAATTTCAAAACGGCCGCCGCGGCGCCGTGCCGCTGGCGAAAGCACGCGCGGTTGATCGAGGTGGTCACGTCGCTGGGGTCATCTGCAGCGGCGCGGGCGCGCGCACCCTGGTCGATGTCGTGCCCCAGCTTTTCGAACATCCGCAGCGAAGCGGCGTTCTGGGGAATGATCGCCGCGTACACCTGATCCAGCCCCAGGACCGCGAAGGCGAAGGCGTGCACCATGATTCCAAAACGGGTGCCCAGGCCCTGCCCTTGTCGATCGCGCGCGCCGATCAGGATGGCCACCTCGGCGTCGCGGTCGGTGACCTGGCGAAGGTCGGCGTCACCGGCCAGGGCGCCGTCGCAATCCAGCAGGAACGGCCGCCCGCCTGATTGCGCCAGCGCCGCGAAATGGGCCTCGACGTCGCCAGCGTTCATATCGACGGTATTGGTCAACATGCTCCGGTTGTTTGGCTGGTTGTAAAACGCGGCCAGGCGGTCAGCGTGGGCGCGCACCTCTTCCAGCCACGGCTCGCGGGCGCGCAGCGTGCCCTGCGGGGTTTGCCACTCGATCGACCAACACGGGCGCGCGTTCACTGCCGTCTAGACTAACGCGGTCGTCACGCTGATAGGCGGCCGATCTTGGCGTCGCCTTCGGACAGAGCGATCATGAACTCGTAAAAGGCGACGTTGGCATGTTCGATGATCAGGCCCACTCCGGCGCCGGGGCCGTCGTCGATCTGCCGCACCACGCGGCCTTTGGCCAGGGCGATGCGTTTCCCCGGCAGGACGAAACCGAATGCCACGCGGGCGGCGATCGGCGGCGCCGCCGTTTCCATAAATGCCGCCAACCGACAACCACGAACCGAAACATCCGACAGCTCGATGGTGGTCGCTTCCTGGCTCCCCTCGGTTTGCAGACGCACCGGCAGCCCCAGCTTGAACCGTGGATGGCGGCGACGATCGGATTGGACAGCGACGGCAGGCATGTGGATCCTGGCCTGCGTCTCTTCGGCGGCGGACGCGGCGGACTTGAGGCCGCCGCGTCAATCTCCGTTGTTCAGGCTTTCGCGCGATCGCCACGACCGAGCCGCACGCCGGCGAAGGGATGACGGTCGACGACCTGGATGGGCTGGCGCGTGAGCCGTTCGATGTCGCGCAAGAACCCGCGCTCGTCAGAGCTGCAGAACGAAAGCGCCACGCCCGACGCGCCGGCGCGCGCGGTGCGGCCGATGCGGTGCACGTAGCTCTCCGGTTCATTGGGCAAGTCGAAATTGATCACGTGGCTCACGCCGTCGACGTCGATGCCGCGGGCAGCGATGTCGGTCGCCACCAGCACGCGCACCCGCCCAGCTTTGAACGCGTCCAGCGCCCGCTGCCGCGCGCCTTGCGATTTGTTGCCGTGGATGGCCTCGGAGCGTATGCCGCTTTTGTCCAGCTGCTGCGACAGGCGGTTGGCGCCGTGCTTGGTGCGGGTGAACACCAGCACGCGGGTCATGGTCGGATCACGAAGGACCTCGCCCAGCAGGGTTCGCTTGTCGGTCTGGCCGACGAATAACACCCACTGCGTGACCTTCTCGGCCGTGGTGGCCACCGGTGCCACGGCCACCTTGATCGGATTGACCAGGATGTTGTCGGCCAGGCGGGCGATGTCCGGCGGCATGGTGGCCGAGAACATCAGATTTTGCCGCTTGCGCGGCAGGGCCGCGATGATGCGGCGGATGGGATCGATGAACCCCATATCCAACATTCGGTCGGCCTCGTCCAGAACCAGGACCTCCAATGCGTCGAAGCGCGCGTGGCCTTGGTTCATCAGATCCAGCAGACGGCCGGGGGTGGCCACCACGATGTCGGCGTTGCGCCGGAGGGCGTCCACCTGCGGGCCCTGTCCGACGCCGCCGAAGATCACGGCGCGCGTCGGCTTGACGTGACGGCCGTAGGCCGCAAAGCCTTCGGCGATCTGCAAGGCCAGCTCGCGGGTGGGGGTGAGAATCAGCGCGCGCGGTCCGCGACGGCCGGCGACGCGCGGGCTTCGTTCAAAGCGATCAAGGATGGGCAGCGCGAAGGCGGCCGTCTTGCCAGTGCCGGTCTGGGCGCACCCGAGGACGTCGCGGCCGGCGAGCAAGTGCGGGATGGCCTGCGCCTGGATCGGCGTCGGGTTCAAATACCCTTCGGCGACCAGAGCGCGTTGCAGGGGATCGATCAAACCAAGGTCAGCGAACGAGAGAGCGGTCATGAAAATACGGTCCTTCTTCGAGGAGACGCCGGGGCCGCGCGCCATGCAGTCAAGGTGACTTGCGGGCCTATGGGTGTCTCTTGTGTTGGGGGTGGCTGTCCGTGCGAAACCCGTTCAGACAGCACCGCCGCCAACTGGTCCCTGGCGCACTTCGCGATGTCGCGAAGGCAGGACGAAACCTCATTCCAGAAACACAGTATGTGGTCTCACGGGATCATCGTCAACTGTGGGCCATTTTTTCTAGCGCTGGCGCGGCTCCGGCCCGATGATTGGCGGCGCCAGTCATGCTGATCGGTCCACTTGCAATCATCGTCTTGCTCGCCGCCCAGCCAGCGACGGTCAAGGCGTCGACCAAGGTCCCGGCCGACGTGGCCAAGCAGATGGCGGAATCGATCGTCGCCGTCAACAAGGCCCTGGGCTTGGAAAGCTGGGAGTCCCAAGGTGTCAAACCGTGCGTTGACCGGGGCGGCGAAGGCGCCGGCACCAAGGACGTCAGCCCGGACGACACCCGCCGTTGCGCCGCCAGCGCGCTGGGCAGTCAGCTCCCGTCGCTGGGCAAGTCGTTCGTCGTGGCAGTTCTGATGGCGTCCATCGGACCGGTCACGGTGGTGGCTTTCGGCGTGGGTGACGCCGCCGGCTGGGCCGCGTACTCCTGCGACCCGGGCCGCAAGTGCTTGCCGACGAAAATGGATCCGGGCAGCAAATGGGGCAAACGGGTGATCGAGCGGCAGCTTAAGGCCTGTCGTCAACCGACGACGGTCTGGTTTCCCGCCGACGCGCGGGCCTGCGACGGGGTGGAAGGCGCGGCGACGCCCGCGCCGGCACCGCCGTCGCCGCCAGCGCCGCCGCAAAAGCCCTGACTCGCAGACCGCCCGACCGGGCGCGGCGCGATTTCCCCAATCAGTCGACGGGCGCGAACGCGGGAAGAAATCGCCACCCTCGTTCCCCTAACTGACTGAACTGTGCTTCCTCCCCCAACACAGATTTCAGCTTTTCAAGACTGCGCGCAGCCGGTATCGGGGGATGCTTGCTGCTGCAGCCGGTGCGATCAGCGCAAGCTGAACGTGTCGGAGCCTTCGAACGTTCCGCGACAAGCTCCCGGCAGGCGATACGGGGGAAACATATCGGCGACCAGCCGTCCTCGCTGGACCCGATATTCTGGTGTTCGCCTGCCTTCGGAACTTTGAGGGCACTCCTCGACGGCTGCGGCTCTGGTAACGGAGCCGCAGCCGCCGATGTGAGTTCGCTGCGCGGAAGGGGCCTGCTGGCCCCTCCCGCCTCACGATTGGTCACTTCTCCCAAGGTGAACTCGTTACGCGCGGTGCGAAGGAGCAACCCGATTGGAGGGCGGCTTTCGCGCGTTTGCGCTCCTGACGGAGCGCCCTATTTTGGATCCGTCAAAGAGCGCTCCTCGTCAGAGGAGCGCAAACGCGCGACCCCAGCGGTCAATCGAATTGCACCCTTCGCCCCGCGCGTAACGGGTTCACTTTTCGAAACGTGCTCGAAGGCGTGACTAATGGTGAGCCTCCCGCGGGCCCACCCCACGCGACGAGAGCCGAGCGGATCGGACTGCGAAGCTACATGCGCGGGGACATGCGGGCGGTGGGGACGATGGCTTTTGGTTCGGAAGGGCTGGACCATGAGAACAGGATCTGGGCGTCGCCCATCTTTTCCATGTATTCGATGCGGATCGAGACCGAAACGTTGGCTTGCAAGGCGACGGTGCCGGTGTCTTCCAGGGCGGCGTGGCCGTTCCAGTCGTCGATGATGGGAGCGTCGTTGACCCAAACGCGCGTGCCGTCGTCGACCAACACATAGAACGTGTACGTCTCGGAGAAGCGTGGGGTCAGCATGGCGGTGTAACGGGCGGAGAAATTGTCGACAGGCAGGCCGGGGGGACCGCCGGCTCCCCAGTCGTTGTCCAGGGTCGCCTCGACGCGCGTAAGGACCAGGTTGGTCAGCGTGATGTCGCTGAAGTACTTGGCCAGGATCCCTCCGCAGACCCCGGCGGTGCACACCGCGGGCGAAGCGCAGTCGGCCGGTGTCGCGCACGTGGTTCGGCAGCGCGCATTGGTGTCGCACGTGTAATCGCCGCACGAGATGGGCAACGGCATCTGGCACATCTTCTTGCCATCGCACGATCCTTGTGGCGTCAGGGTGGTGCCGGCACAGGCGGCGGTCTTGCAGATGGTCCCCTGGCTGTAGTTCCGACATTGCCCGGCACCGTCGCAGGTGCCGTCCAGGCCGCAAGTCATGGGATCATCGCGCATGCATTGATCCAGGGGGTCCAACCCCGGAGGCACCGGGGTGCACCGGCCCTCGCTGCCGGCCAGTGCGCACGACGAACAATTGGCCGTGCACGCGGTGCCGCAGCACACCCCCTGCGCGCAGTGAGCCGAGTTGCACTCGTTGTCCGTGGCACAGGTGTCGCCAAGGGGCTTCTTGCCGCACCGGCCGGAGAGGCAGGTGTTTGGCGAAACGCAATCCTTGTCGGTCGCGCACTTGGTCAGGCACGTCCCCATCGTTCCGCACATGAACGGAGCGCACGGCTGCCCCATCACCGACGTGCACCCTTCCCCGCCACAGCGCGAAGCCGCGGTCAATGTCGATCCCACGCACGATGCTGGCTTGCAGATCGTTCCCACCGGATACGTCCGACATTGGCCGGCCCCGTCGCAGGCGCCGTCGCGGGCGCAGCTGCCCGGCATCTCGTCGGGACAGTCGTTGCGCGGGTCGGTGCCCACCTCCGCCGGCAGGCAGATGCCCAGGCTGCCGGCCAAGGCGCACGACTGGCAGATGCCGTCGCAGCGGGTGGCACAACAAACTTTGTCGACGCAAAAACCGCTGCCGCATTCAGCATCGGAGGCGCAAGACGTGCCTGGGGCGGACAAGCTGACCACCGGTACGTCGACCGCGCCGGCGTCTCCCCCGATCGGAGCGCCGCCGGTCGACGAATCACCGCCCGCGCCCGACGCGCCGCCGCTGCCGGCACCACCCGATCCGGCGACGCCGCCCGCCGGCACCCCTCCAGCGCCCATGATCGGGATCGTGCTGGGCGCGCCGCCATGCTCGGAGGGCGAGCAGGCGCCGACGCAAACAACGCCTAGAACCAACAGCCACCCGGCCGAAAGACGCCGGAAGCCGCGAAAAATGCCTGCGCCGCGGGTCACGCCAGGCCACCATACCAAATCCTCCCGCCTGTAAAAGCGCAGAAATTCCTAGTATCTGGATTACGTTTCTAGTGCCAGGAAGCTGCCAGCGTCAAACCAAGCAAATGCGCCAGTGATCGGTAGGTGCCCTCGGGGCTTTCGCGGCCACCGACGGCGTCAGCCGGCAGGAAATACACCAGCAGGTACCCAAGGTCGGCGCGCAAGTGGCCGCGGCCGAACCCGACTCCCAGCGCCAGGTCCAGCCGAGTGGCGTCGGGTAGGCCCGGTCCCAGACCCTCGCCCCGAACGGCGCTGCGGTCATAGATGACGCCGCCACGGATCATGAACCCGGGCAGGGGCGTCTCCCACTCGGCGCCGGCCCGCAAGGTCACGGTGTCGCGCCCATCGGGCTCCAGGGTCCGCATCGGCGCTTGCACGAACTTGATGTCGATCTTCTGGTAAGTCGTCCACAGGACCAGGTTGGCGTCTAGCGACAACGTCAGCGTCGGGATCGGTCGCCCCATCACGCCGGCGGTGATGATATCGGGCAGCGTGATCGCGGCGCTGCCGCTTTGGTCGGGGAGCTGCGGGATGAACTCCGGGTGCGCCGGGCTGAAGTCGGCCTGTCCATCATTGAAGTGCATGGCCACCCGGCTGCGGTAGGTGACGGCGATCTGGAATCGCTCTGGCAGCGGACGGATCAATGCCCCGACGTTGAAGCCATAGCCCCAGGCGCCGCCCGCCAGACGCACGTCGCCGCCGATGAGGGTCGGCAACCCGGTGGTGAAGTCGACCGAACCGCGAATGGCATCGAAGCCGACCGCCAGCGAGAACATACGATGCAGCTTCACTGACAGCGTCGGGTTAAAGGCCAGCGTCTGCAGCGACGCCGCGATGGCGTTCTGCCGCCCAGCCCAATCGTCGGGCCAACGGATGCCGATTCCGAACGCGGTGTAGACACCCATCCCGACAGCCAGGCGATTGTTGATGGTGCCGCTGGCAAAGATCGTCGGCAGCAGGAAGTTGCCGCGATCGCTATCGGTGTCCGGTCCGCCGCCGGCCGGCGAAAAACGTGAACGCGCGGTCACGAACACACCACCCACCGACGCGCTTTCGCCTTTCATGAATGACAATGCCGCGGGGTTGAACCACACCGCCGCCGGCTCGTTGATCCCCGCCGTCACCGCGGACGCGCGCCCGATGGCCTCGCCTGACAGGTCGTAGATCAAAAAACCGCTGGCCCGACAGACCCGCCCGCCCGCCAGACCGGCCAGCACGGCAATGGTGACCGCCGACGATCGTCCGATTCTTCGAAGCGCAGTCCTGGTCATGGCGCCACCGCGGTGAAGGCATAGCAGTAAACGATGTTGTCGCGGGTGACGCCGGTCAGCGCTCCGAAGACCTGCATGTCGAACAGCTTGGCCAGCTGCTGTCGGCCCGACTCCAGCATCATCGCGTCGGAGTCACCGACGGACAGCAGGGCACTATGGTTGTCGCTGGTCAGCAACGGGTAAGGCAGCGTCAGCAGCTTGGACACCGGCGATGGGACCAGGGGGCGCCCGGCGACGCCGGGCGCGTCATGGATGGCGTTGGTAAAAAAGAGACCGATCTGGTGACCGGGGGCGAACGCATCGTCGGCGGTGATCACGATGTTGCCGCCGGCATAGCTGCCGCTGATCGATGGCAAGCCGCTGACCAGATCGCCGCCGTTGGCCGCGGTCAGATCCATCACCAGGACCGAACCGAACTGTTTTTGCCGGACGAACGCGCTGACCGACGCCGGATCGACCGGGCCCTGGACCGCGACGGTGATCTGATTCGGCGCCGTCACCTTCGGCACCAGATTCGCCACCGGGCTGGGATCAAGCTCTGCCACGGAGTTCGAATGAATCGGGAAACCCCACAGCACCGCCACCTCATCCTTGGGAATGCCGGCCGCGGCGATGATGTCCCAGGCGCCCGCCTGCAGCAGAGATTGCCGGATCGGCTCCAGCTGCAACAGGCTCTGAGCGGCGGCGTCGCGCGACTGCTGCTGGAGAAGGAGCGCATATGCGGGACAGTTCGGATCGATGTTGGCGTCGGTGGCGCCGCAGGTCAGTGAGGTCTCCTGCTTGAGCAGGAACATCACCGGCGACGCCACCACCTGGTTGCCTGTCGCGCTCTTGACGCCGTTCGCGTAGCCGCGCACCGCCGCCCAGTAGAACTCGCCGACGGCCCAGTGGGGCGGGCGCAGCGTGATGTAGTTGCCCAGTGGATCGAAGCCGATGAGCAGGTCAGTGACCGGCTGTCCTGACTTGGCGCCGACCACCACCACGTTCCCCGCCTCTGGCGTGATGGTGGTGGGATCCAGCGGCGCCGAGGCCGGAGCCTGCGCCGGCGTCACCGTCGGAAAACCGTCCAGGCTTTGCAAGAAGGTGTCGAACGCGCAGTCGGCCGGCAACGGCATGACCGACGTCGAGCAGTCCGGCACCACGTTGATGTTCGCCCGGCTGAAGTCGATGTGGCCGGTGGTCGGGTTGATCAGCAGGCTGGTGGGCTGCGGGGCGTGCACCTCGACCCAGCCGTCGTGCACGACGGGCTGGAACGTGGGATCGAACAGCATCGCGTCGGGAACCGGGTCCTTCGGCAAGCTGGGGACGCAAGCCAGCGCGGCGACCGCCGAAGCGGCCGCCGTTGTCCACAACCAGCGCGTCACTGCTTGACGATCCGGCCTTGCGCCGTCGAGTAAGCCGAGGGGACATCTGAGATGCCGTCGGCGGGGACGCTGGTGTCCGGGAAAGCCGTCATGTACTTGAGCAACGCCTGCCAGTGCTTGAGCTCCTGGACGCCGGTGGTGGCGGGGACGTTCGGATCGTCGGGCACGGCGTCGACGTAGTACTTCGGGTCCGTCGGGTCGATCGGCGTCGTGCACAAGCACGCCGCACCGGAACAGTCCGCCGCCTTGGCCGTCACGCTGAGCAAGCCGCTGGTCAGCTTCTGGATCAATCCCAGCAGGCCAGCCACGTAGTTCGTGGCCACGACCTTGTAGCACTTGGTGGTGTCCGTTATATCCAGCGGTGTCACCACCGGGCTGGCGGGATTGCTGTCGTCGACCAATGACAGCCCGGTCACCCGGCCGAAGACCGGCTTCGTTGAATCGTACTTCGCGCTGATGCCCGACACCTGCAGGAAGTACTGGTCTGATAGAAAGCCGGCGGCGGCGTCCAGCTCCAACCCTGATTTGATGTCGGCGGCGTTCAGGTAAAACGTCACCAGCGGATAGCCCGGCAGTTGATCCGGGCCGATGCCGATCGGCAACACCCGGAACATATCTTCGAACCACACCTGCCCGGTCTTGCCTTTGAGGATCGGCGCGCGCAGCTGGCCATTCGCCTCGACGGCGATCATCGGCGGCGCGGTCGGCTGCACCGCCGCGGTGATCTTGCGGTAAGCGTCGGTGACCAGGTTGCCGATCGGGGCCTCGGCGTACATCGGGAGCGCCAGATCGGCGGCCGTCTCGGCGATCGGCGCCTTGTAGGTCAGAGCCGGGTTCACCTGGGCCAGCGCCATGTCCACGCCGGCGATGGCGGTCTGGACGCCGGTCTCGGTGGGGACGTCGCCCATGATGGTGTCGTCGATGGGCATCAGCGTGTATTTGTCGACGACGACCTGCGGGGTCGCGCCGGGCGTCACCGTCACCTCCAGCTTGCCCAGGTACTGGCCGTAGGCGCCGGCGGTGACGATCACCGTGTTCTTCACGATCTTCGGCTGATCCAGTTTGTCGTGGGTGTGGCCGCTGATGATGATGTCGATGCCGGGGACGGCGTTCGCCAGATCGACGTCTTCGCCGGTACCGACGCTGGTGACCCCGGAGTGCGAAAGCGCGACCACCAGATCCACCTTGTCGTTATTGCGCAGGTCCGCGACCATCGCCGTCGCCGCGGTGGCGATCGGATCGAAGGTCAGCGGCGCCGCCTGCGGCGTCACCTGCACGGCGTCCGCGCCCAATAAACCGAAGAACCCGATTCTCAGCGTACCGCGCGAGATTATCAGCTTGTTCTGAATGTGGCCGGCGTCAGCCAGCACCTTCAGCGCGTCGTCGCGCGAATCGGTGTCGCTGAAGTGCATGTTGCTGGCGATGATGGGAATGGTGGTGCCGGCCTTGGTCGCGGCGGCGAGCAGTCCGGCCAATCCGGCCGGCGACCAATCCAGCTCGTGGTTGCCGATGGTGGTGGCGTCGTATTTCAGCGCGCTCATCATCGCCAGCTCGGGCGGAGCGACGGTGGCCAGCAACTCGAACAGCGTGCCCATCATGAAGTCGCCGGCGTCGAGCAGCAACACCGGCGTGTCGCCCGCCTGGGCCCGCGCGGTGCCGATGGCCGTGGCCAGGCGAGCCATGCCGCCGACGGTGGTGTCGTCATTCACCGTGGCCGGCGAATAGTCCGCCTCGGGACCGAAGCCTTCCAGGTGCGAGTGAATGTCGTTGGTGTGCAGGATGACCAGCTTCTGGGGCGGGCCCAGCACGACGTCAGTCGAGCCGTCGGCGCCGCCACCATCGGTGTTGTCGGTGCCGCCCGCGCCGCCTGATCCGCTGCTGCCACCGGTGCCGGCGTCGTTGCTCTCGGCCGGTTTGCTTTTTCCGCAGCCGACAGCGGCAACCAGGGCCAAACCAAAAAAAAGCGAAAGCGCCGTTTTTCCGGCGCGGGCGACGTTCATCAACATAGTGAGGCTCCTAAGGTCAAGAGAGAGGGCGACGCGATCGAACGGTTCGACAGGGCGTGGCGTTTGAGCCCGCGATTGTAGGGTAGAACGCTAAGCAGCAAAATATTTCAAAAGCACTTTCACCGCGCGACGCTTTACGCGGCTGACGCCCAAAGTGAGTAGCCGCGGTGACACCCGCAAGGCCAAAATGCCGGAAAAGTGCGCTTCGTTTTTTGGCGCAAGACCTGCAGCCAAGGTCGCGCCTACCGAAAAAAACCACCTTGGAGGTCCGTTCGATGCCCGCCTTCACTCCGTCCGCGCAAGCCCAATCGACTGTCCGAGGCGTTGCGCCGCACGCGCCTGGTTCCGTCAAACACGCTGATCCGACGCGCGACCGGCAGATAGACGGGGGCGACGATCGCCCGGCCGCGGTGACGCTGGAGCCGCACTGGGCGGCGACCATCGACGCCGCCACCGACTAGCGGTTCCTGCGCGCAGGGGCGACGGGCCGGCCGTGCCAGCCCACCACCACCAGCAGCAGACCCAGGGCCGCGTGCACCACATGATCGGCGGGACGCAAGGCGAAGACGCCTGCGGGGAAGAAGCCCACCACCCCCGCGACAGCCTGGTAAAGATCAACGACCCCGAACCCGACGTTGAATGCCGTGGCCGCCTGCGCGCTGTTGCTGAAGGCCAGCGCCAGGCCCACTGAACCGGCGATGAGGTGAAAGACGTTGTACGGACAGGCGCCGCTCATCAGCGCCATCCGCGACGGCACCAGGAAGCCGGCGATGCCAGTGATGATCAAGATGGGCGCGAACACCCGCAACAGCCTGCGGCTGCGCTGCTGCCAGATGGCCCTTGGGTTGCCGGTGTTCATGCCGGGCGGTTCACCGCGCGGACGCCGTCGGCAAACCGATCGGGCAGCTGACGCCGGTGCCGCCGAGCCCGCAGTAGCCGTCGGGGTTCTTCGACAGATACTGCTGGTGGTAATCCTCGGCGTAGAAGAACGGCGGCGCTTCCGCGATCTCGGTGGTGATGGCGCCGAAGCCGGCGGCGGCGATCTCTTTCTGATAGGCGTCGCGCGCGGCGATGGCTGCCTGGCGCTGCGCTTCGCCGTGGGTGTAGATGGCCGATCGGTACTGGGTCCCCACGTCATTGCCTTGACGCATGCCCTGGGTGGGATCGTGGTTCTCGAAGAAGACCTTCAACAGCGACGCGTACGGCAGCACCCGCGGATCGAAGACCACCTGCACCACTTCGGTGTGTCCGGTCATGCCCGAGCAGACTTCTTTGTACGTCGGGTTGGGCGTGAAGCCGCCGGCATATCCGACGGCGGTGGAGAAGACGCCTTCCAGCTCCCAGAATTTTCGTTCCGCGCCCCAAAAGCAGCCCAGAGCGAAGACGGCCACTTCGGTTCCGGCGGGGAACGGCGGGCGCAGCGGTGTGCCCAGCACGTGGTGCGCGGTCGGCACCGGCATGGCTTGCGCGCGACCCGGCAAGGCGTCGTCGCGCGTCGGCAGCTTCAGTTTCGTCGAGCTAACCCACATGGCCGGATGATCTTGACCAAACAGGGACAGTTTGACCAGGTAAGCTTTAATCTCGCCATGCCGACGACGCGTGCCCTGCCCCGCCTGCGCCCCGATCTGGAGGTGATGCCCTCGCCGGTTCCGGAACAGCCGGGGCTGATGATTCGGGATCCCTATCGTTTCTCCGATCAAACGTTGATCGTGCCGCCGCTGCTGGCGCGCTGCCTGGCCTGCTTTGACGGACAGCAAACCGAGGGCGACCTGCGCGAACGACTGACCCGCCTGACCGGTCAGGTCGTGGTGGGCGAACCCGCTGCGCACCTGATCGAAGCGCTGGGCGAAGCCGGTTTTCTCGACGACGAGGTGTTCGCCGCGATGAAAGAAAAAAGGCAGCGCGCCTTCGAGGCGGCGCCACAGCGGTCGGCGGTTCACGCCGGCGGCGGCTATCCGGCGGAACGGCAGCCGCTGCGAGACGTCCTTGGGCGCAGCATCAGCGACGGTAAGATCGCCACCAACGGACGACCGCTGCGCGGGATCGCCGCCCCGCACGTCAGCCCCGAGGGCGGGTATCCGTCTTACGGCGCCGCCTACGGCGCGCTGCCCACCGACGACGGCCTGGGCGAGCGAACCTTCGTGGTGCTGGGGACGTCGCATTACGGGCAGCCGGACAAATTCGGCCTCACGCGCAAGGCCTTCACCACGCCGTTCGGCCGCACCAGCGCCGACACCGCGCTGGTCGACGCGCTGATTCGCGACGGCGGCCACGACGCCGTGGTGGTCGAGGACTATTGCCACGCCATCGAACACTCGGTGGAGTTTCAGGTGGTGTATCTGCAGCACCTGTTCGGCGCCGGTGTGCGCGTCCTGCCGATCTTGTGCGGACCTTTCCTGGCCGCGCACGGCGCCCCGCGCCTGCCGGAGAAGAATCCGGCGGTGGCCCGGTTTCTCGGAGTGCTCGGCGAATTGAACGCGCGGCTCGGCCAGCAGCTGCTGTGGGTGCTGGGCATCGACATGACCCACGTCGGAGCCCGCTATGGCGATCGCTTTCACGCCCGCGCCGGCGAAGGTCCGCTGCAGGACATCGAAGCGCGCGACCGGCAGCGCATCGAGCGCATCAACGCCGGCGACGCCGCCGGCTTTTGGAACCTAGTCGGCGAAAACGGGGGCGACGATCTGAAGTGGTGCGGCTCGTCGCCGATCTACACCTTCCTGCGCGCCGTGCCCGAGGCGCGCGGACAGCTTTTGCGCTATCAGCAGTGGAACATCGATCCGGCCAGCGTGGTCAGCTTCGCCGCGCTGGGGTTCTCTTGATCGCTCGGCCTCGCTAGAGCGTGGGCAGCACGGCGCGCAGATCGGACGCGTACCGTCCCGACGGCGCCAGCTTTAGATAGTGGGTGTACGCGGCGCGCGCTTGCTCATTGCGGTTGGCGCCCTGCTCGACGCTCCCGACGATCACGTAGGCATCCGCAAACCCGGGATCAGCGGCCAACGCGGCGCTAGCCAAACGCAGGGCCACCCGTTCTTGCCCTCGATTGAGGGCGATCTCGGCCATCCGCGTGAGCACCTCCGGCGAATCGGGGCGCAGCTGCTGAGCGGCGGCGCAAGCAGCCCGCGCGGCACCCCAGTGCCCGCGGGTAACGCCGTCCCGGCACTTGCCGAGCAGACTGTCAAAGTCCTCGGTGACGGGGGGCGCTGTCTCGAGGGCGGCTGGAGCGGCAACGGGTGCGGGTGCCAGGGCGCGTGCAGGTGCAGGCTTTTCCGCCGCCACCATCGGCGGAGCGACGACCGGCGCCGCGGCTACTTTCTCTTCTTTGGCGACCGCCGCCACTGGCGCCGTTTCGGTGCTGGCGGACGCTGGTGCAAAAGCGACAGGCGCTGGCGGATCAGATTTCGGTACCGTATTCCCCGTCGGCATCGCCGCGAGAGCCCGCGACTCGGCGGTCGGCGCCGGCGCTGCAACGACAGCGGGCGCCGGCGAAACCGGCCCAGGAGCAGCAATGACGCTGGCCACCGCCGCGGCCATTGCCGCCGGACCGGGGTCGGCGTTGGCGCTCAGACGCTGAACGACGAAACGGCCGCCCACCACCAGCATCACCGCGGCCCACACCACGCCCAGCCACAGCTTCCAGGGGCGAGGCGCCGCCGGTTCTCCGGCGAAGTGCGCGTGGCGGGGATCCTCGTGGAGGCGATCACCCTCGTCCATCCACCGCAACATTGAGTCCGAGAACTGCTTATCCTCCTCGGTTGTCGCGGCCATGCTCCTCTTCATTTTGTCCATAGACGGCGATCTGTCCACAATGTTCCTCGGCCACCCTGCCGATTTTCTAGACATCGAATCGACCGTGTGCTCCGAGGTGTGCGTGGTAATATGCGGCCGTGGTTCGGTCGGCGGCAGCAAGCAGACTGATTCCGGCGGCCACGTTCCCCCCGGAACGCGTAAGTCGGTATCGGCTTCTGGCGCCCTTGGGCACCGGCGGCATGGCAGCGGTGTTTCTGGCCCGCGCGGAAGGAATGGGCGGCTTCGAGCGCGACGTCGCGGTGAAGCTGATCCATGCCCATCTGCGTGAAAATCAAGAGTTGACGCTGGCTTTGCTGAACGAAGCGCGCATCGCCGCCAAGATCCGCCACCCGAACGTCGTCCCGGTTTACGACGTGGGAGAAGACCCGTCCGGCATCTTCCTGGTTATGGAGTATGTCGAGGGTGACACGCTGAGCGGCCTGCAGCGAGCCGCGCGCGCCGCGAACACGCGGATTCCTGTCTCAGTGGGTTTGCGAATCCTCGCCGACGCGTTGGCCGGCCTGCAGGGCGCCCACGAACAGCGAGACAGCAACGGCGCCCCGCTGGAGATCGTGCATCGGGATTTTTCGCCGCAGAACATTTTGGTAGGGGCAGATGGCGTCAGTCGCCTGACCGACTTTGGTATTGCCAAGGCCGCCGGCCGATCGGGACACACCAGCCCGGGATCGATCAAAGGCAAGGTGGCGTACATGGCGCCCGAGCAGGCGCGCGGGAAGGTCGTCGATCGGCGCTGCGACGTGTGGGCCGCTGGGGTGGTGGCCTGGGAGCTGCTGGCCGCGCGCGCCCTGCACGAAAGCGACGACGAGGTGGCGACGTTGCTGGACGTGGTGACACAGGCGCCGCCCGATCTGCGCACCATCGATCCCTCCATTCCCGCCGCGCTGGCCGACGTGGTGGCCTCCGCGCTGGTCATCGATCGCCAGCGCCGATGCCCAACCGCCGCCGAGCTGCGCAGCCGCTTGATCAGCGCGTGCCGCGCGCATGGCACGCTCGCCGACAGCGCCGAGGTGGCGACCTTCATGGACAAGATGGGCGGCGGCCGGACCATCACGCCGCTGCCCAGCGAAGCGATGGTCGCTCCCGCGCTGCCGGTCGGCGGCGACCGCGGTCCCGGCCGCGACTCCCCGACCATGACCTTGCAGTCGATCCCAATCAATGGAGGAAACCTCGACAGCACCGGCGTCGAACTCGAACCTGGTGCCGCTCGCGCCAACGTCCGTCGGCGATCCTGGAATTGGAACCGCGTCGGCATGGGCGTGGTCGCGGTGGCCGTATCGGCCGCCGGAATGGCGGTGCTGGCCAGCCGTCCCATTCCCCGCCAGGCGCAAGCGATCGTGGCCGGGCACGAACAGGCGCCCGGGCCAGCGCCGCGAAAAATTTCGCCACCCGTCGCAGTGGCGCCGGCCTTGATCCCGGCCAGCGCTGTTTTTCCCGCCCCGGCGACCATCGCTGCTGCGGCAGGGGCGCCCGTACCGGAGATGCGCGCGCTTGCTCCCCGCCGCCATCACGGCAAGGATCACCACGGCCGGGAACTGTCACTGCATACGATCCACGCGTCGATCGCGGTGCACGGGACGCACGCTGGCGCCCCGCACGCGCCGTCGCCGCCACCGCTGGCCGGCAATCCTTACGCTGACGAACATCCCTAGGTGGCGCCGGCGACGAATTCGACATACACCTCGGCTCTGAACAGAGAGGCTCATGGTGCAGTGGCGCAGAAGACGCAAGATCGGCCCAGAGCACGTGTCGACCGCGCTGGCGCTGTGGGCACTGGCCTGCAGCGGCGCCGCCCACGCGCAAAGCGATCGCCAGGCATCGGAATTTTTTCGCGCCGGCGAAGCCGCCTACGGTCGCGCCGATTTCCCGGCCGCCGCCCGCGCCTTCGAAGAGGCTCACCGCCGCGCTCCGCACGCCGCCACCTTGTACAACGCCGGCCTGGCCTGGGAGCTGGCCGGCGAGGCGCCTCGCGCCGCTGATGACTACGATTCGGCGTTGCGGCTGGGCAGCCTGGATCCCCGCCAGGCCACCGATGCCAATATTCGACTGGCCGCCCTGGAAAAACGTCTCGCCCGCCTGGCCATCATTGCGCCGGCAGGGAACACCGTATCGGTGGCGCACGTCGAAAAGGCGGAAATTCCCGTGCTGGTTCATGTGCAGCCTGGCCAATATGAAGTCACTCTGTTTCGCCCCAGCGGGCACACCGATGCCGTCCCGGTGGTCGGCACCGCCGGCGCCCGCACCGAGATCGCCTTCGACGCCGATCTGGCGCCGCTGCCCGCTGCACCCGCCGTCGATCTCCAAACGCCGGTGGCCGCTGAAAGCGATCGGCGCCGCACCTGGGCCTTCGTGGGCGCGGCCTCCGGCTGCGCTCTCGGCGGCGCGGCCATCTACCTGGGCCTCGAAGCGCTGCGCGCCCGCGACACGTACAACCAATCGGGTCACACCGATCACGGCGCGTACGATCGCGCCACCAGCTTGCGCACCTGGACCAACGTGCTGTGGATCGGCGCCGGAGTAGCCGCCGTGGCCAGCCTGACCTTGTTCGTGACCGCGCCCAAACGCCAAGCCACCGCGCTCGGGCGAGGCGCACGCTGGGCGGCGGTCACGCTGGCGTTGAACAGCGCCTCCTTGACGGTTGGTTTCTGATGAACGTTCGTCGGCACGGTCTCCTCGTGTTGTCGCTGCTGGCCGGCCTCGGTTCGTTCGGCTGCACGTTCGATCTGGCCGATCCGGCGAGCAACGACCTCAGCCCGCCGCCGGTGGTGCTGGCCACCGATCAACCGGCACCGTGGGCCATCGCCCTCGACGACGGGAACGTCTATTGGACCGCCGTGAACATGACCGACGACACCGCTGGCGAGGTGGCCAAGGTGGACAAGGACAAGACCCAGAATCCGATCGTCCTGGCCCACATGCAGTACGACACCGGTTCTCTGGCGCTGGACGCCACGTTCGTTTATTGGGTCACCCGATCGGGCGGTCGGGTGTGTCGCGTGCGCAAGGACAGCAGCGCGCCGATCGAGGTGCTGGCCAGCAATCAGGGCGAACCAGTGGGCATCGCCGTCGACGACACCTTCGTCTACTGGACCGACTCGGCCCGCGGCCGCGTGCTGCGCAAACCAAAGGGCGACGCCAGCGCGGCCACGCAAGCCATCGCCTCGGGCGTGGTGCACCCGTGGCTTTTGGCGTTGGACGCGACGACGGTCTTTTGGACCAGCTATGACGGCGCGGTGGTGATGAGCGCCGCGAAGGATGGAACGACGCTACCGAAAACCATCGCCACGCCTGTGGGCGAGGCGTGGGGCATCGCCGTCGACGATACCTTCGTCTACTGGCGCGACGGCGGGACCAACCTGCCCGGCCGGGTGATGAAGGTGGGCAAGGACGGCAGCCACCTGCAACAGGTGGCCACCACCGAGGGCGAAGGGCCGCGTTTTGTGGCTATCGACAGCACCAACGTCTACTGGACCAGCGGCGACACCACCGACGGCGCTGTTCTGACCAGCGCCAAAGACGGCAGCGCGCCGATGACCCTGGCGGTCAGCCAGGCCGGCCCGCGCGGGATCGCGGTCGACGACGTGAACGTGTACTGGACGAACTATGGCGGCGCCACGGTGATGAAGGCGCCGAAGACGCGCGATGCCGGACGCCTGGGCCACATGATGATGCCAGTGGCTACCTCCGATGCCGGGCTTTGATAGTCTGAAAATAACGACGGGCCACGCCGGCAGATTCGGCGGCCCGGGTGACGTTCCCGCCGTTATTCTGCAGCATGCGCGCGATGTAGCGCCGTTCGAACTCGTCGACCAGACGCTGGCGCGCCTCACCAAGGGGCAGGCGCAGCACCTCTTCCATTAGATCGTCGACGCTGGGCGGTTCGGCGCCGGCGGCGGCGTCGGCCACCTTGCGCAAGGTCTGGCTCCAGTGTTCGGGGTCAAGGTTGGCCAGTTCACCCAAGGCCAGGTGGCGGGCGACAGTGTTGCGCAGCTCGCGCACGTTGCCGGGCCAGCCATAGTCTTCCCAGCGGGCCACGATCTCGCGCGGCAGAAGCTGCGGATCGCCGCCCAGCTGTTCGCACAGGTGCGACGCCAGCACCGGGATGTCGCCGCGCCGCCGACGCAACGGCGGCAGCTCGATACGCGCCACCGCCAGGCGGTGAAAGAGATCGTCGCGAAAACGTCCGACCTGAACCTCGGCGTCCAGATCGCGGCGCGTGGCGGCCAGGATACGCACGTCGACCTGCACCACCTCGCCGCCGAGGCGCCGAATCTCCGACCGCTCGATCGCGCGCAGCAGTTTGGCCTGCATGGCGATCTCCAGATCGCCGATCTCGTCGATGAACAACGTCCCACCGTGCGCCTGCTCGAAGAAACCCTTGCGGGCCATCACCGCGCCGGTGAAGGCGCCGCGCTCGTGCCCGAATAGCTCGGCCTCCATCAAGTTGGGCGGCACCGCCGTGCAGTCGAAGACCACGAACGGCCCGGCGGCGCGCGGACCAAGCTCGTGCAGAGATTCCCCCAACACTTCTTTGCCGGTGCCGGTCTCGCCTTCGATGATCAGCGGAAAACGCGACTGCGCCAGCCGCTCGCACAGCGGATAAAGACGGCGCATCTCGGTGCTGACGCCGACCAGGTGGCCATAGCCGGTGGCGGAGGAGATCTCCGCCCGCGCGCCGGCGGTGCGGTACTCGAAGCGCAGAACGGTGGCGCCCACGCGCACATTCTCACCGCCGCGCAGGAACGCGTCCACCACCGCCACGCCGTCGACGAAGGTGCCGTTCTTCGATCCCAGGTCGGTGACGCGCAGGCGACGGCCGACCATCTCCAGCGCGGCATGACGGCTGGAGACCGCCCGATCATCCAGCGCCACTTCGCACACCGAACCGTGGCCGATCATCACGCGCGCCATCTTCGAGCCATCGATGGTCACGGCGCGGCCCACACTGCCGGGCGGTCCTTCGATCACGGTGGCTGTGAACGATCCTTCCGGCGGCGGCGAGGGATCGAACTTCGAGTGCAAGGCTGTCGTCAGATCGGCGCCGCCGCGATCGGGCCCGCTACGCATGCCGCGATCGTATCACACCACGTCGCGTTGACCGCGGCCGAGCGGATCGTGCGATTGCGCGCCCTGAGGGATCCCGCCCGTGACGTCGGACGACCGGATGCGTCCATTGGTCCACAGCGTCCGCTCGACCATCATCGCCAGCGCGCGTTCCAGCGCCTGTTGCACTCCGGCGCCTTCCAGGACACCCAGGGCGATGGCGATCGCCGCCAGCGTCGAGAGGCGGTCCGGGCGCCCGTCGTGCCGCAGTCGATAGCGCGCCGCGGTCAGCGACGATGCGTCCGACAGGGCCGCGCACGGCACCTCGGCCAGCCCAGGAATCCGCTTGCGAGTCCGGATGGCTTGCGACCAGGTTCCGTCAGGAACGATCAACGTGACGGGCGCCGGCGAACCGCGCCAGGCTTCGATTGGGCGGGCGCTGTCGTGCGGAAACAACAAGACAGGCTGCGTGCCCTCAGCCCACAAAAGCGGTGGCGGACCAGGCCCCAGGGCCGCCCGATCATCCCGCCCGCGCACCACGATGCGGCTGCCGGGCAAGCACAGCGCCGCGATTCGTCCGGTGTTGGTGGTCTTGCGCGCCTCCAGTTGGTGCAGAACCAAGACCAGCTGCGTGCGCGTGGAAAGAGAGGGCAGAATGACGCACAGGCACAGGCTCCGGTGCATGCGGCAGCGGTCGCAGCGGTGACCGCTGCTGTCGTGACGGGGCATGGCCGGGCGATGCTACTGCCTGGGAAGCGAGCCCGCCGCAAAATCGGTGGGCGGAGACGGCACGTGCTGCGCCCCTTCGCCTATGCGATAACTGCAAGCCAATAAGGCCTCGTGTACCCGTGCTGAATCTGTTGCGCGTCACGCCCCTTTTCGTGATGCTGGCGACCCCCGCGGTGGCGGCGCCGTCGAGGCCGCAACCTCGAGTCGACGTGCTGCCGTTCACCGGCGACGACGGCCACCTGCGCGCGGTGGTGATCCGCGCGCTGCGCGCGCGCCACTTTCAAGCCGTGCGCGTGAATGATCCGTCCGCCACCACCGACGGAACGGCCGAGCCGTCCGGCGTGAGCACAGCGGCGTTCATCGACGGACGGGTGAAAAAGCGCGGTTGGAAATCAGTGTTGACCGTGCGAATCCGTCAAAATCCGGCGGGCAGCAAGCTCGGCACCGCCATCTTCAGCGGCGGCCGCCGGCAGATCGATCGCGACATCGCTCGTAACCTTGGCCGCCGCGTGGGGCGCCCGTTGGCTCGCGCGACCGCCGCCAGCAATCAACGCACGCCGGTCCTGGCCGACGCACATATGGAACCGATCGGGCAGCCAGCTGCTGCGGCCCGTCCCCCCCCACACGCCAGCAGCGACGACGTGGAGGACGAACCGCTGGCGCCGCGCGTCCCCAACGACGGCCAAGGAGAAGACAGCGACGACGACGACGAGCAGCACATCGCCGTTCCCGCCGGCGGCGAACCGGAAGTGCAATTACGCCAGACTGTCGAACCGACGGCCGGCACGCTGGGAGCGCAGGCCCTGGATTTTTCGCTGGGCATGCACCTTTTCACCCGACACTTTCGTTATCAGGATCCGGTCGGCACGCTGACGCCTTACCGGCTTTTGTGGGCGCCCGCTCCGGCCGCGGCACTGGATTGGTTTCCCGTCGATTTGATCGGGGTGACCGGCAGCGGGCAGATCGAAACCGGCGCCACCACCACCGATCGCGACGGCACGGCATTTCCGACCTCGCACTGGGCGTTCGCCGCCGGGATCAAGGTTCGCTACCCCCTGGGCGCGGCGTTGCTGATGGGCACGGTTGAATATGGCGTCGATACCTTCCGCATCGACGACGCCGATCCAGACACGCCGAAGCCGCCGGTTCCGAGCGTGCGTTACACATTCGCCCGCGCCGAGCTGGGCGTCCTGGTGCGGCCGATGTCGTATCTGTCCTTGTACCTAGGCGGCGGATACCGGCACGTCTTCAGCGCCGGCGAGATCGAGAGCAGCACCTATTTTCCCCACGCCACGGTCTACGGCATCGACGCGGCCGCCACCATCGCCGTTCGCTTGCGGCGCGGGCTCGAACTGCGCATCGCCGCCGACCTTTGCCGCTATCAATTCGAGATGCGATCGCAACCACGGGACACCCGCATGGCCGGCGCGGCCATCGACGACTACGTGGGCGGCACGGTCAGCCTGGCCATGCTGCTGGGCGGCCGGCGCGGCTTTTGATCGCCGTGATCAGAATCGAACCGCGGCGCCCAGATTGAGATCGAAGTTCAGCGTCGAGCGCGGCGCCGCCAGCTGCACGTTCAACTGCGTGAGCAGGGCCCACCGCTCGGTCAGCGTGTAAAGAAGACCGGTCCCGGCGCCGGCCAAGAACGGCCCGGCGCTGACGGTGTCGATGCAGCGCTGGTGATGATCGCTGCCGCAGTCGAAATAGTCGAACGCCACCACGTGGCGGATCTCGCCCACGCCCAGCGCCAGCGAGAACAATGGTTGCAGTGCGTGCCACGGCCTCCACAACCAGCTAGCCCGGGCGAACGCCGCCAATGCCCGGCCGGCGGCGTGATAGTGGTGGTCGCCGACGATCAGGTCCGTGGTGCCGGTGACGAACTGCAGGCGCAGCTGCAGTGACAGCAGCAGCGACCGACTGAGCCATATCCCCAACTCGGGAGCCAGGTGCAGCAGACGCGCCGGCGCCAGCTCCGCGTGTGGCGTCATCACATCGGCGTTCAGATCGCCGGTGCCCGACGCCAGACCCACCCCGCTGCCCAGCATGAAGGCGCACAAGACGCGTCGCGCCGGCGCGTCGTCGCCGCCCGCCTCGTCACCATCGTCGGGTCGGCGCCCTGAGGCTGGCCGGTCGCCCACCAAGGCGATCACCAGCGGTGCGTCCGCCGAACCGCGCGCCGCCACCACGTCGCCAGCGGCGTCGGTGGCCTCGACGAAATACGACACCACCGGTCCCGAGGTCGCGTTGGCCGGAATCTCGGCAGTGTAGGCGCCGCTTGCCTCCGGCTTCATCGGACGCCCAAGGAACTCGTCGCCGTCGGCTTTTCGATAGGCGAGCATCAACTTGTCGAAGGCTAACGCCCGCGGCACCAGCACGGTGATCGAGATAGCGCTGCCGCGCTGGCCTTCG
This sequence comes from Polyangia bacterium, assembly GCA_036268875.1. Taxonomy (GTDB): domain Bacteria; phylum Myxococcota_A; class Polyangia; order Fen-1088; family Fen-1088; genus DATKEU01. The sequence continues at coordinate 124,837 of DATATI010000029.1, forward strand.
ATCACCGGCGTGTGCATCAGCGCCGAGACCGAAGACGACGCTTCAGCGACGGATGCGGGCGCCGGCTCCAGCGGCGCCTGCTGCGCCTCATGAAATGCGGCTTGGATCTCCGGCGACGCCAGATCGGAATTGAGATTGATCGTCGGCTGCAGCTTCAGCGCCTTGCGAAACGCGGCGACGCCTTCTTTCGATTGATGAAAGCCGCCCACCAACACAATCCCTAGATGCAGCCAGGTGCGGGCGTGTAGAGGGTGCTGCTGCAGTGCGGTCGACGTGAACAACGCCAGCGCCCGATTGATCGTTTTGCGCGCCTCTTCGAAGTCGCCGCCCTCATAGGAGGCCAACGCTTGCCGATTCAGCGCGGTGGCCTGCGCGACGGCGTCGTCGACGGCCGCAGCCTCTGCAGCCACGGCCAGACGAACGGGAAAAAAGAGCGCCGCGACCGCGCTCAGCAATGCCACCCAGCCCACTTGATGCGCTCTGTCCAGAATCAACAGCGACTTCTCGCGCGCGGCCGACGGCATGGGTTTTCCCGCCAAACGCGGGAATCGTCCAGACAGCCCCACACTGACGGAATTGTCCTTGTATCACGGAATCTTATTGCTGAACGACGCGCGCCCTCAAGGTAGGGAACAGAATGTGTGGGTGCTACACAAATGAAAATGGAAACGGCGCCACCCCTTGCGGCGCTCCGCAGGGTGATTAACTCAAGACATTGCGCACTCCAGGAACTCTCTTCCCTGAAACAGGATGGAAAGCCCATGGTAGCAAATGAGACCACTGACCCGAACGATCTGATGACCCCCAGCGACGCGGCCCGCATCCTCGGCCTTTCGGCCGATTCCGTGCGCGTGCTGTCCGACAATGGCCGCTTGCCGGCCATGCGGACAGTGAGCGGACGGCGACTCTTCCGACGGGGAGATGTCGACCGGCTGGCTGCGCAGCGCGCCCAGCGCCTTGACGACGGCGCCATGAAAGGCGCGTCCCGACAGACCTAGCGGTATTTGCCCGTGAGAGCTGACAGGGCCGAACGGACAGCGGTCCCTGGGCTGCTAAACTGCGCCGGTGATCACCGATCCGCTCCCCCGTCAGGTCAGCAAGCGGGACGCGCACCAGCGCAGTGATCGCCTCGTCAACTTGCCGTTGCCGCCTGGCCGAGAGCTCCAGGCGGCAACCCAAGCCTTGGCCGATGCGATGGCGGATGGGCAACTCCGTCCCGTCCGTGCCTCGTGTGCCGGCGTGCTGGCGATTCTGGCGCGCTTTTATACCGTGGAGGTGCCCGACGTTCGCGTGCTGGGCGTGCGCCCGCATGTGGTCACCCGCGGCGTGTGCACGTACCAGTTGTTCGGCGACTACACGCCTTCCACGCAGCGAATCCGAGTCTGGATGCGCACCGCCATTCGCGAGCAGGTGTCCAGTCCCAAAGCGCTGCTGAACACTTTGCTACATGAGTTTTGCCACCACCTGGACGCCACCCGGTTTGCATGGCCAGACAGCCCGCACACCCGCGGTTTCTATTCGCGCATCGATCACTTGTACCACCTGGCTCTGGCGACGCCGCCCGAACGACGGCGGCCGTTGCAGTGGATCAAACGCGGCGCGGTTTGGAGCGTTGACTGGCGGCGCTCGACGAGCCGCCCAGCGGCCGCGCCTACGAACGAGTAAACGCCAGTGCCCACGCTGTCGCGACGGCGCCCAGCGCCAGCAAAGCGCCAACGATTTGCCCCAACGCCGCAAGCCGGCGTTGCACCAGCACCGCCGTCGCAACCCCGGCCAGCGCGCCGATGCCGAGGCCAAATAAATGCGCCAGAACGTCCGCGTGTTCGCCGACGCCCAGCATGGCGAACAGCGCCAGGCCGGCGCCGAGGGGCAGCCACGCCCGACGCTTGAGCGGCCCCAGCCGCCAACGCCGGATGAGTTGCAGTCCGGCCAGAAGCCCCAACGCCGCGAACGTCGCCGTCGAGGCGCCGACGGAATAGTGGCCCGGACCATGAACCGCCGCCGTCAATAGATTGGCCGCGCCGGCAGCCAGCACCATCAGCGCGGCAGCCACGCCGGACCCGAGCCAGCGACCGGCGGCGCCCACGAAGATCACGCAGGCGATCAGATTACCGGTTAAGTGCAATAGATCGGCGTGCAAGGTGAGGGCGGTGACCGCCCGCCACCATTGCCCGCCCAGGATCTCCTGCGACACCGCGCTGCCGTGAGCGAACCATGACGTCGGCTGGGCGACGTCGCGCGGGCCAGTCAATCCATAGAAACCCGCCAGCAGTACAGCGCTGACGATCCCCAGGTGGCTGGGGCGTGAATCGGGCGGCGCGCCTTCGACGGGAAGGGCCGCCGCCTCCCGGTCATACCCGTCGAGCGCAGCGCGCGCGGGGCCCTCGTCGATGGCGGCGACCATCACCGCCCACCCGGTCTCGGCGCGGACCAGGCTGTAGTCGATCCCGGCCGCCGCCAGAACCACCGCCCAATCGCCGGCGCGCGTGCCGCTGTCCGTGGCTCGAACCAACGCCTCAGCCGCCCGTTCGGCGTCGCTCATGACCTCCAAGAGTAACCCGTTCGCCAGTCGGCCGCCGCCCCCTCCTGTTGCTTTCCGCGCATCGAGTGTTGGCTGGCAGGCATCAGGCGCACCTCGACGGAGCCTGTGGGATCGACTCAAGTAATTGATTGAATTTATTGTTAAATTACAAATTATCTGTTTTCTTGGTAATCTAGCATACGCATTGCAACTGCCAGGAATCATCGTTGCCCATGACCTTCCAACAGGGAGAAAACCAGATGACCCGCAGTTCATTGTTTCATTCCAATACCCGCCGGCTGGCCCTGCTTTTGGCCTTGCCGCTTTTTGGCTGTGTTTCCGAAGTGCCCGCTGATAGCGAATCGGAGGAAGGCCAGCTGGCGACCGACAACGGTCTCATGTCCACCAACGGTCTGGGGACGATCAACGGCCTCGCCACCGGCAACGGCCTCGCCACCGGCAACGGCTTGTCCAGCACCAACGGACTGGCGACGGGGAACGGCCTCGCCACCGGCAACGGCCTGGCCACTGGCAACGGCCTCGCGACCGGCAATGGTTTGATGACGTTCGCCAGCGGGCGGACGTTCGTGAAATATCTGGCCAAGTGCGCGCTGACCAATGGACAGACGCTGATGAAGACGGTCACCGATAGCACTGGTACGACGACGAACTACGCGTTCCCCGGATCGATCGGCGTGGCGGCCAGCTGGCTGACCGGATCGTGCGACGCCGCCTGCCAGGAACGGATGACGTCGTGTCTCATGTCCCTCACAAACAGCACCGGCCGCCACGTCGCAGTCGAGCTGGTCTCGGCGGCGGCGGGCCTGAACATGATCGGCCCTGGCGGCGACGACGTCGAGTTCCCGAACCAGGAAGGCGCCACCTTCGGCAACATGTTCGTCTCGCCACCGCAGATGTTCACCTGCACCGGCACCGAGTCGACCAAGGCCGAGCAGGTCAAGCGCTTCTGCATCGACGGCACGTCGTGCGATCTCTTCCAGAAGGCCGGCAACTGCGCCAGCGCCTGCACCCAGACCTGCGTGAAGGGCCCGGGCGGCAAGAACGTCTGCTCGGCCAAGAGCTGCAAGGATCCGTCGGGCAAGGTGTGGTCGAACCCCATCACCGTCTTCCTCCACAACAAGATGGAAGCCGCCAACAGCGACGCCGAGTCGGGCGTCACCACTTACGGCATCGCGCCGCCGGCCAACGGCATCACCGCCCTCGACAACGGTGACTGGGTGCAGATGAACGACGTGCAGTTCGGCACCGCCGCTGGCGCCATCAAGACCGCCGTCGCCACCACCGGGCTTGCCGCCGCCGGCAACTTCATCGACGTGCGCGTCGACTCGCTGACCGGCCCGCTGCTGGGCTCGATCGCCCTCAAGGCATACACCGGCACCTCGTCGCTGGATCAGACCGGCGCCCTGACCACCGCGGGCCTGACTGGTTTTCACCCGGTCTTCTTCAAGTTCCGCGGCGGCTCGAACATGGGCATGGTCAGCTACCTCGAGCTCAAGTAACCAACTTCCGCTCGCGGGGGGAATCCCACCTCCCACTCCCGGCCCCCCGCGAGCTTTCCTTTTCCTTCCAGCGAAAGCGCGGCCCGCAACGGCCGCGCTTTTTCTTTTTTCGCGCGCCTCGGGTCTGTGAAAGCGGAATCGGATAGGCTGCCGCGGTGCCGGTCACCCTGGCGTACGTCGACGGAACGATCGAGATTCGCGGCCTGACTGCCGGCGAAGCGGCGCCATCGCCCGACTGTCGCTGGGACGCGCGCACCGCCTGTTATCGCGCGCCCGCGGTGGCCTATGCGTCGCTGCGCCGAGCCCTGGCCCGGGCCACCGTCGACGTCGACGATCAGGCGCGCCGGTACGACATCCTGGCCGACGGCACGCGCGTGCACCGCGAGCCCCGCCCTTACCAGACCGAGGCGCTGGCCGCCTGGCGCGCGCACCAAGGGCGCGGCGTGGTCGTGCTGCCAACGGGCGCCGGCAAGACCTGGGTGGCTTGTCTGTGCATCGACGACAAACGGCGTAGCACGCTGGTGGTAGCGCCGACGCTGGATCTGGTGCGGCAGTGGTACGACGTCTTGCGTGCCACTTTCGCGCAAGCGGTGGGCGTGATCGGCGGCGGCGACTACGACGTGCGCCCGTTAACGGTGGCGACGTACGATTCGGCGTACATGCACATGGAACGTCTGGGCGGACGGTTTGGTCTGCTGGTGTTCGACGAATGCCACCATCTGCCCGGCGCCGCTTACGCGCTGGCCGCGCGCGCTAGCCTGGCACCCTACCGTCTGGGATTGACCGCCACGCCCGAACGCGCCGACGGACGCGAAGCTGACCTTACGCACCTCATCGGCCCGATCGTCTATCGCAAGGACATCGTCGATCTGTCGGGCGGCTACCTGGCGCGGTATGAAACCGTCCGTCTGGTGGTCGAGCTGGGCCAGGCCGATCGGCGCCAATACGACCAAGAGCGGGCCATCTATCGGCGATTTCTCGAGGAGAACGGCATCCGCATGAGCAGCCCGTCGGGATGGTCGGACTTCATCATTCGTTCCTCTCGCGGCGAGGCCGGCCGTCGGGCCATGGCCGCCTATCGCCGCCAGCGCGAGATCGCTTTCGCCGCGCCGGCGAAGATGGATTACGTCGGACATCTTCTGCTGCGCCACCGCGACGACCGTACCCTGCTGTTCACCCAGGACAACGCCACCGCTTATGAATTGGCCCGCCGTTTTCTGGTTCCTGCCATCACCCACCAGACACGCGTGCGCGAGCGCAGCGAGATCCTGAGCGGCCTGGCTGAGGGCCGTTATTCGACGGTCGTCACGTCGAAGGTTTTGAACGAAGGGGTGGACATTCCGGCGGCCAGCGTGGCGGTGATCGTCTCGGGCAGCGCCTCGGTGCGCGAACACGTGCAGCGCCTGGGACGAATCCTGCGCCCGCAAGACGGCAAGCGCGCCCTGCTGTACGAGCTGGTCACCGCCGGAACCAGCGAGACCTTCACCAGCGCGCGGCGACGGGACCACAGTGCTTACCGCTGATCTGGTCAGCGTCCGGCGGCGCGGCGACGAGCTGCGCTTGTTGCCTCGCGGCGATGATGAGCGAACCCGGGCAGCGGCATTGGCCGACGAGTTCTTGTCCCTGGCGCGCGCGCACGTCGGCAAAAGCCGGCAGGAGTTGGAGGCCGCCTGGCAAGCGGTGCCGGTGGCGGCGCGCGAGCAACGGCTGGCCGCCGGGGTGCGCAAGCTGGTCAGCGATCGTTGCTCCTTCAGCGACGCCGCAGAGTTCGACAGCGTGGCCGTGCGCGCGGCGGTCTTTCAAGCGGCAGCGCGGGCGCGGCGCGCGCTGGTGCCGGGCGCCGATTTCGATCGCCAGGCGGTGATCGCCGACGTGGCCCTCGGGCGACAGTCGACCGCGAAGGAAATCGAAGGCGCGCTGTTCGCCGATCTGCACGGCGCCGAGCGCTTGCAAGATGTGCAGGCGCTGGATCCGACGGCCCTGGCTGCCGGTTTTGATCTGGCGCAGGCCCAAGGTGTGCTGCTGCGCGCGGTGCGGGTGACGGCGCTGGTAAAAACGGCCGACGCGGGCCGCTACCGGGCGCTGTTCAGCAAGTTGAAGTTCCTGCGCCTCTTGCCGGTGATCGAAGCCGAAAAAAACGGCGGCTATCGTTTGCAGATCGACGGACCGTTCAGTCTGTTCCAGTCGGTCACTCGATACGGTGTGCAGCTGGGGCTGGCGTTGCCGGCCATCGCCGCGTGCGACCGCTGGCAGATCGAAGCAGAGGTCTTGTGGGGCCGCGAGCGAAAGCCGCTGCGGTTTCGTTGGGCCGGCGAAGGGCACGCCGGTGGCGCCGATCCGGAAGCGTCGGTGCCCGATGAGGTGGCGGCGCTGATGGCCGGCGTCGCGGCACTGGACACGCCGTGGCGGGCGCATCCGACGACGGAGATCTTGCACGTGCCGGGCGCTGGTCTGTGCGTGCCCGATCTCGAGTTCCACCACCCGAAAAGCGGCGCGCGGGTGTTTCTGGAGGTGCTGGGATTCTGGAGCCGCGAGGCGGTCTGGCGGCGGATCGATCTCGTGCGCGGCGGCTTGGCGCGACCGATCGTGTTCGCGGTGAGCAAACACTTGCGGGTCAGCGAAGCAGCGCTGGGCGACGATTTACCGGGCGCGCTTTACGTCTACGCAAAGGCGATGAACGCGCGCGCGGTCGTTGCGCGCATCGAGGCCCTGGCGAAGCAGGAAGACGCCAGTCGAGGCTGACGCCCGCGCGTCAGCCGATCGGCCAGCCCTTGGAGTCGCGCTTGGGGCCACCACCACCCGAGCCACCCCCGCCCGAGCCACCCCCGCCCGGGCCGCCGCCACCGGGACCACGACCACCGCCGGGGCCCGGGCCGCCGCCGCCGGGACCGCGACCACCGCCAGGACCACGTCGGCCACGGTCGCCACCCGGGCCACCGCCGCCCCCCGGACCACCGCCACGTGCTTCGGCGCCGCCGGCTCCGGCTGGAACAGGCGGACCGAAACCAGGGCGAGGTGCAGCAGGGCCGGGACCGAAGCCAGGACGGGCACCGCCGCCGCCGGGACCAAAGCCGGGGCGCGCGCCGCCAGGACCAGCACCGAAGCCGGGGCGCGCGCCACCAGGACCACGACCGCCGCCGCCGGGACCGGGGGGACCGCCGCCAGGACGTGGGCCACGGCCGCGTCGCGTGGGATCGCCGCCGCCTCGACCGCCGCGATCGCCGCCAGGCGCGCGCGTGACCATCCAGCCTTCACCACCGGCGGGAACGTCACGCCGATCGGAATCGCGCTCGCGCGAATCGCCGCTGTACTTGTTGCCGACGCTGCGTTTGTCGCCGCCGCCGCTGGCGCCGCCCGGGCTGCTGCCGCCGGAGCGGCCACCGCCGCCCCCGCCACCACCGGGACGACCACCACCAGGACGCCCGCCGCGGCCACCGCGATCGCCTCGTTCACCGCGATCGCGACCACCACCTTGGCGATGAACCAGGTTGTCGACCACGTAGTAAAAATCGCCCTGCTTCTTCGCTTGCGGCGGCGGATCTTCACCGCTCAAAACCCGCACCAGGCGGACGTTGTCGGCACGGTCGCGCAGAACGTCCAACGCTTCCAGCAAGCGCGCCAACCGATCGCCCTGAATGTTCAGCTTCGCTTCGATCGCCGGGCCCGACGGATCGGGCAGAGCCGGCTCGGCAGGCGCCGCTTCAGCGGGCGCAGCAGCCGACGCTTCGTCGCCAGCGGCGGGTTCGCCGGTGGCGGCTTCGCCGGTTGCCGCTTCGCCGGTTGCCGCTTCGCCGCCAGTCGACGTTTCACCGGCGTCATCGCCGCTGACTTCGGCCGCGTCGGCTTCGGAACCGGCTTCGTCCGGCGGCGCGGCGTGTTCCGCTGGCGCGGCGGCTTCCGCGTCGGCGGGCGTCTCGGCTGCTGGTTCGTTCGCCGCTGCTTGGCTGGCCACCGCTTCGCCGGTTGCTTCGCTCGCTGGTTCGGCCGGCGCGTCGCTGCTGGCTTCGGCGGGCGCCGCAGCGTTGGTGGGTTCCGGGGTCGGCTTTGGTGCGGGGGCCGGTCGGAGCGCGCGCCGGATCTGCGCCGCCTCCCTCAGGACGACGCCCGAAAACTCGGTGATGGTCTTCATGAATGCGCTCCGCGATCAACAGCCAAGGACAGTGTGTAGCAAAGGCTGGCACACTTGCCGCCGCTGCCATCACCGACGCGGCCAGGACAACCCGGCCGGTCGGCTGTCCTGCAACTACTTCTTGGTCTGAGCCGCTTCCAACTTCTTAAAGTCGTCTTGGGCGTTGTTGGTCAGCTCGTAGTTGTCCAGATCCTTGTGACACTGCTCGCAGGTGAACTTTTCTTTGTTCGCCTTGGCCTTGTTCACCATTTCCTTCATGACCTTCTTCGCCTCGGCGCGGCCCCCTTTGGTGCAAGCCTTGGCGGTGGCCGAATCACCCTTGGTGGCGATGGTGCACTTGGCGTCTTCCTTGGCGCTGGCCAGACCGACGGGCAAAGCCAAAGTGAAGAGAGCGGCGAACAGGAACCGGTTCAAATTGCGGGTCATATCTCCTCCTTCGTGTCACTGCGAATCAGACGGCGCGGTCGGGGCATGCGCTTATATCGTGGACGGCCGCCGGCGCACAATAATTCGTCGCCAATTGCTGAACTTTCCTTGGTGCTGAATCTTTTTGGCGACGCGGCATTCGTATATAGTCCCCGGCACCATGGCATACACTTTAGCAAGGAAGGCGGTCTTTGGGATCGCAGCGCTGCTGACGGCGCTGGGGCTTTCTGGCGGAACGGCGCACGCGCAGGCCGAACCCAAACTATTCCAGCTTGAACTTGGGGCAATGGGCGGCGCCCATTTCTTTGCTAACGATCTCGAGCTCGGCGTCGCCGACGATCCCAGTCTGCCGTCGCCCAAGTCCTCTGGCCTTTTCGGCCTACGCCTGGGCGTGACGCTGCACCCGATGATCTCGCTGGAAGCGGAGAGCGTCGGCATCCCCAGCGCCGACAACCAACACGATTACTCGCTGTTCATCCTCGGCTGGCGCGCCCACGTGCTGGTGAATCTGATGCAGGGACGGATCCTGAACGGCAAGCTGACGCCGTTCGTGCTGGCCGGGATGGGCGCCTTGAGTGTCGTGAAGACCGAAGGCACCGCGTACAACGAAATCAAAAAAGACACCGACCCCGCGTACCACGTCGGTGTCGGCTTCCGCTATCGCCTGACGTCGCTGCTGGCGGTCCGCCTGGACGGCCGCGTGCTGGCCGTGCCGAACACCAAATCGGGCGGTTTTTCCCCCGACTTTGAGGTGATGGCCGGTCTGTCGGCGTTCCTCGGCGGCAAGCCCTTCGGTCCGCCGCCGGCGCCGCCGCCGCCACCGGTTCCGCCGCCGCCACCGGCGGTCGTGGACAGCGACAACGACGGTATTCCGGACAACGTGGACAAGTGCCCGAACGAGCCCGAAGACAAAGACGGCTTCCAGGACGAAGACGGCTGCCCCGATCCCGACAACGACAACGACGGCGTCGCCGACGTCAAGGACAAGTGCCCGAACGAAGCCGAAGACAAAGATGGCTTCCAGGATGAAGACGGCTGCCCCGATCCGGACAATGACAACGACGGCATCCCCGACGCCAAGGACAAGTGCCCGAACGAGCCCGAGACCAAGAACGGGTACCAGGACGAAGACGGCTGCCCCGACGAGGTCCCGGCCGCAGTGGCCAAGTTCACCGGCGTCATCAAGGGCATCAACTTCAAGCGCAACTCGGCGGACATCTCGCCGTCGTCTTTCCCGCTGCTGAAGAAGGCCGTGCAGGTGATGAAGGATTACCCGACGATCATCATCGAGATCTCCGGGCACACTTCGGACGAAGGCAAGCGCGACTTCAACATGAAGCTGTCCAAAGAGCGCGCCGACTCGGTGAAGGCGTACCTGGTTTCGGCCGGCATCGCCGACAACCGCATCCTCACCGTCGGTTACGGTCCGGACAAGCCCATCGCCGACAACAAGACAAAAGCCGGCAAGGGGAAAAACCGTCGCATCGAGTTCCGCCTGGTTCCGCAAGGCGGAGAGTCCGCGGCAGCCGACGCGCCAGCGCCGGCACCGATGCCGGCGGCGATGTCCGAGCCAGCACCGCCACCAGCGCCCACGCCGTCGAGCGATCCGCTGGCGAAATCAATCAAGGCGAAAGCGAAAGGGAAGGCGAAGAAGGCACCGGCCGGCGACGCTACGTCTGCTCCCGAGGTGACCAAGAAGCGCGGCCTCACACCCGCCGCGCCCAGCGCCGACAAAGACGCCGACGCCGCCAAGAAGTAGCGCCAACAAAAAAGCACAACGACGAAACGGCTGCTCGCCCATCGGTGAGCAGCCGCTTTTTTCTGCGCGCGATCCGCCCTATTTCGCCAGCGAGGGAAACACCGGGCAAGCGTGCGGATACGGCCGCGCGTGCTCGTGGCCTTCGGCGACGGCGGCGCGGTCCCGGCATGTCTCGCTGTCTTCGCAGGCCACCAGGCGATCGATGGCCAGGTTGCGGGTGGCGATCACCGACCGCGAAAAATGCGGGCAGAACACCACCACCTTCAATAATTGCGAGCGCAGCACCACGCTCAGGGTAGCACGGCGCAAAGCCGGTCAGGCGTCCAGGCTGGCCTCGGTTTCGACTGGCTGGGCGTAGTCGATGCCCGGGATCTCGAAGCCGAACAGCGAACGGAACTCTTGCTTGAACCCGGCGTAGTCGGTCAGCGTGAACAGATTTTCGGTGGTCACCTGTTCCCACAGCGCCAGGGCCGCGCTTTGCACCTCGGCGGCCATCTCGCGATCGTCCAGGCGAATACGTCCGGCGGCGTCCAGCACCGGCGTGCGCCCGGGTGCAAGGTGGGTCTCGAACATGCGCAGGATCTGGGCGCCGGTTCCTTCGTGCGTCCCATTCGCCTTCATCACCTTGTAAAGGATGCTGATGTAAAGCGGGACCACCGGAATGGCGCTGGAGGCTTGCGTGACCAGCGCCTTGTTGATGCTCACGTAAGCGCCGCCGCCAAAGCGTTCGCGCATCGTGCGATCCAGCGTCTGCGCCGTCTCTTCCAGGTGCTCCTTGGCTTTGCCGATGGTTCCGGAGCGATAGATCGGGTAGGTCAACTCGGGGCCGACATAGCTGTAGGACACGGTTCGGCAGCCGGGCGCGACGAGGTCGGCGTCGATCAGGGCGCGCATCCACAGCTCCCAATCTTCGCCGCCCATCACCTTGCGCGTGGACTGGATGTCGTCTTCGGTGGCCGGCGAAAGGTCGACCGACGTCAATTCGTCGGTGGTCAGGTTGATGCTCTTGATGTGATACGACTGGCCGATCGGCTTTAGCACCGAGAAATAGGTCGCGCCGCTGCGCGGATCGACACGCTTGGGGCTGGCCAGGCTGTAGACGATGCAATCCAGCTTGGCCTTCCGATCTTTCAGTGCCGCGATGGTCTGCTGTTTAACCTCGTCGCTGAAGGCGTCGCCGTTGATGGTGGTGATGGGGCGGCCAGCCGCGCGCGCCAGGCGGTGGGCGGTGGCCAGGTTGTACCAGCCGGCCGAGGCAGATTTTTGGCCGGCCGCCGGCCGCTCCCAGCACACGCCCACGGCGCGCGCGCCATAGCCGAATACCGTCGCCAGCAAGCTGGACAGCCCATAGCCCGTGCTGGAACCGATCACGAGAGCGTGGTTCAGCCCGTGCCCGGGCGCCCCGCGGGTCATCAGATCGACCTGCTGCTCGACGTTGACGGCGCAGCCCAGCGGGTTGGCGTTGAGACAGATGAAGCCGCGAATGCGCGGGACGATCACTTGCATCGACATGGGTCTTTCCTGCCAGCGCGGGCAAACGCCGTCAAGTCGCCGGCGATGGCTCTTGTGACGCCGTTCGGTGTGGTTACCCTTTCCGCATGGACCCGAAAAGCGTCAAACGAATCCTGGTTCCCCTTGATTTTTCGGCGTCGTCCGACGAAGCACTTTCGACGGCCATCGCCTTTGCGCGGGCGTTTTCCGCGCGATTGGAGCTGGTTCACGTCATCGTCGAACCCATTTATCCGCTGCCGGCCCCGCTGGAAGTGGTCACCTTGCCCGTCGACATCGAGCGTATCTACGCCGAGGTGGAAAAGCAGATCACCTTTGCCCTGGGGCGGGTGCGCGAGGCAGGCGTCTCGGGCGACAAGGTGATCCTGAACGGCCGACCGCACGTGGAGATCGTCAGCCACGCCGAGAAAATCGCCGCCGATCTGATCGTCATTGGATCGCACGGGCGCTCTGGCTTCAGCCACGCTCTCCTCGGCAGCGTGGCCGAACGGGTGGTTCATCGCGCGCGTTGCCCGGTGCTGGTGGTGCCGGCGCCGCACAGCGAGCGCGACCAGCGGGAACAACCGGCGGCTGCAGCGGCTAGAGAGCGATGACCGTGACGCCGTCGCCGCCCTGGCCTTTGCCGCCGGGCTGAAACCGACGGACATAGCGCGAGCGATTGAGGTGCTCGCGCACGGCCTTGCGCAGGGCGCCGGTTCCGTGGCCGTGGATGATGAAGACCGGCGACCGGCCGTCCAGAGCCGCCCGATCGAGGAATTCTTCCAGCCGGCCGACCGCTTCGTCGACGCGTTCGCCCCGCAGATCCAGCGTGGTGGCGGCGGTGGGAAACGACAGCGCCAGCTCGTCGACGGCGGACGCGGAGGGCACGGACGCCGCAGCCGTCGGTGAGTGCGACAATCGCACCGACTCAGCCGGCCGTGACGGCATTGTTTTGACCGGTGCGGCCGTGCCGGCGCCCAAAGACGCCGCATCCACGTCCAGGGTGATCGCGCCGACGGCGACCTTGACACGGCCCCGCGCGTCCGGCGCCTTGACCACGATCCCCGGCGCGTCCATGGCCGGCACGTGCACGCGCGCGCCCACCACCAGGGCCGGCGGCGCGGGCGTGGCGGGTGATTCTTCGACGGGGAATTGCTTCATCGCCGCCTCGGCGGTGGCGGCCACCGTCAAGCGTGCCTCTTCGGCGGCGCGGGCGGTGCCGGCCTGCTGGGCTTCGCGCACGATGGCCCGCAGCGATTCACGCGCCTCGCGCACCGACGCCTCGATGGCCGCGCGCGAGTGCTTGCCGAGTTCGCGCTCGCGCCGCACCAGCGCCTCTTCGGCGCGGCGCTGGTCGGCCTCGCTTTCGGCCAGGGACTGGCGGGTCGCCGCCAGTTGTTCGGTCTCGTCGCGCAACGCCGCCTCGCGCTCCTCCAGGTTGGTGATCACCTGTTCCAACCCGACGCTGGCGTCACCGGCCAGGCTGCGCGCGCGCGACAGAAGTTCGTCGGGCAGACCCATGCGCGCCGCGATGTCGAGGGCGTACGAGCGGCCCGGCGTCCCTTGTTTCAAGCGAAACGTCGGGCGCAGATGTTCAGAATCGTATTCCATGCCGGCGTTGCAGAAACGCCCGTCGCCCTCGGCCAGTCCCTTCAAGCTGTCGTAGTGCGTGGTGATGATGCTCAGGCCCGGCGCGGCGGCCAGGCGTTCGGCGGTGGCCCGCGCCAGGGCGGCACCCTGCTCCGGGTTGGTGCCGGCCATCAGTTCGTCCAGTAACACCAGCGCCCGGCGCGGCGGCTCGGCGGCGGTACGCCGCAAGGTTTCGACAAGGTTTTGTAGATGGGCCGAGAACGTCGACAGATCGCCCATCACCGACTGGCGATCGCCCACGTCGGCCAGCACGTCGTCGAAGAAACCCACCGACCCGCCGGCAGCGGCGGGAACCAGCATTCCCGCCCGGACCAGCAGCGTCGCCACGCCGACGGTCTTCAGCAGCACCGTTTTTCCGCCGGCGTTGGGCCCGCTGATGATCAACACCTTGGCCGCGTCGTCGCGCAGGGCGACGTCGTTGGCGATCACCGCGAAGTTCTGCTCGGCGCCGCGGATGACCAGCAGGGGATGCCGGGCGCGCGTCAACATCACGCGCGCCTCGTCGACGATGATCGGGGGGGCGCCGTCGTAGGCCACTCCCAGCCGCGCCTTGGCGGCGACCACGTCCAGCGCGGTCAGCACATCACCGTTTGCCCGCAGCGCCGGGGCCGCGTCGGCCACCTGGCGCGCCAGCTGTTCAAGGATGCGGCGGATCTCGCGCTCGATTTCCAGATCCGCCAGCTTGAGCCGGTTGTTCATCACCACCAGTGCCGTAGGCTCGACGAACACCGTCTCGCCGGTGCGCGAGGTGTCGTGCACGATGCCCAGGCCCAGCGACTTGGCCGACGCGCGCAGCGGCAGCACATAGCGATCGCCGCGCAAGGTGACGAACTGATCTTGCAAGACGCCGGCGAACTCTTCGCCGCGCATCAGCTCGTCGGCGGTGCTGCGCACGCGCGCGGACAGCGACTCGCGCTCGCGGCGCAGACGCGCCAGCGTGGGCGACACGCTGTCACGGATGTCGCCGGCGGCGTCGAAGGTGGCGCGGATCTCCGCCGCCAGCGCCGCGCCCGGATCCAGCGCCTGCACCCGGCCGGCCACAACCGGGGCGCGCACGGCAGGCGCCGTCGATTCGTCACCGTCCCCGCCCACCCCAGCGGTGGCGAAGAAACGCACCCAGGCCGCCGCCACTTCGCAAAAGCTGGCGATCGGCCGCAGCTCCTCGGCGCCCAGGATCGCGCCCTGCTCGGCGGCTTGCACGAAGGCGTCGACGTCAGGAAAATCCAGCGCTGGCAGCGAAAGGCCGGCGCGCAGCAGCGACGCGACCTCGGCCACCTCGCCCAGCCAGGCGCGCGCCTCGGCCGTCGATTCGGCCCACGGCAGCGACGCGCAGGCGGCGCGCCCTCGCTCCGAACGGGCCTGTCCTGCCAGACAGACCAGCACCTCGGGCCAGTCGAGACAGGCCTGCGATCGCCGATCGAACGCCGCGTTCACGACAAAAATCGCCCTGCCTCAGGCCGGCAGCGTCTGCACGTATTCCAGGAAACCGACGGCGGTCTGGAACATGAACGCGTACCGACCCAGAGTGATGGTGTCGCCGCCCTTCAGCGGTGACGGCACCTTGGCCTCCAGGCGCTGTTCGTTGACGATGGTTCCGTTGGTCGATCCGCAATCGCACACGAACACCTTGCCGGGCTGGAATTCAAAGAAGCAATGGCGCTTGGAGATCGAATACTCCGGGATGGCCACGTCGTTGTCGGCGGTGCGCCCCAACAACACTGGCCCGCGCGGCGAGTAGGCCGCCTTGATGATGGGGAACACCCGATGCATCAGAGCCATGTCCTTCACCTGCTCGGTGGCAGGCTTGGCCACCATGGTGATCTCGCGCGACGATCGCGATTCGACCAGCTCGGCTGCCTTGCCGGTGACGATCAAGACGGCAGACGGATGGCGGCGACGGAAGACGACTTCGCCGACGCGCTTCAGTTCTTCCACGTAATCCGTCAGATAAACCGTCGCCACCGCTATTTATTCGTAACATTTCGCACGACAATCGGCCACCCGATCGGAGGCGCGGGCGAAATGTTCCCCGGTGGGCCAGCGGCCTACAGCGATGGTGGTCTCGGCGAGCAACCGACGTGCAGGCGCCGCTGTCAGTCGTCGGCGCTGGGCTTGCTGGCCTCGCCATCGGAAGGCGCCTGGGGCGCTTTCTCCGACGCCTTCTCTGACGCCTTCTCTTCCTCGGCGATCTCGCGGCGGACCTGATCCATGTCCAACGCCCTGACCTTCTCGACCAGGTCGTCCAGAGCGGCGGCCGGGACCATCCCGGGACGGGCGAACACCAGGATCTGATCGCGGAACACCATCAGGGTCGGGATGGCCTGGATCTGGAAAGTGCCCGCCAGGCTTGGTTCGTCTTCGGTGTTGATCTTGGCGAAGGTGACATCGGCGTACTTCTCGGACGCTTTCTCGTAGATGGGAGCAAAGGCGCGGCACGGGCCGCACCACGGCGCCCACCAATCGATCACCAGAATCCCCGGCTTTTTGACGTGTTCTTCGAACGAATCGGTGGTCAGAGCGACGGTGGACATCCTGCCTCCGGCGGCGATTATACGAGGCGACGGACCGATGTCCCATCGGCAAGTCAGGGTATCTTAGCCGGGTGATTGACGTCCGCGATCTCGGCAAGACCTATCGCGTGCACAAGCGTCCGCCCGGTTTGCTAGCCGCGCTGCGATCGGTGGTGCACCGACAATACGAGACCGTCAACGCGGTCGAGGGCCTGTCGTTCCACATCGACGACGGCGAGCGGGTGGGTTTTCTGGGCCCGAACGGCGCCGGCAAGACCACCACGCTGAAGGTGCTGTCGGGATTGCTGTACCCGACGACGGGCACCGTCAACGTGGGCGGCTTCGTGCCCCAGCAGCGCGACCCGCGCTTTCTGCAGCTCATCACGCTGGTGATGGGGCAAAAGCAGCAGCTCATGTGGGACCTGCCGCCGGTCGAAACCTATGCCCTGAACCGCGCCCTGTTCGATGTTCCGCGGGCGCAAGCCGACGAGACGGTGAAGACGCTGACCGAGCTTCTGGAGATCGGCGATCTCATCAACAAGCCGGCCCGCCAGCTGTCGCTGGGCGAGCGCATGAAGTGCGAGCTGGTGGCGGCGCTGCTGCACCGGCCGCGGGTGCTGTTCCTGGACGAACCGACCATCGGCCTGGACGTGTCGATGCAGGCGAAGATGCGCGAGTTCATCCGCGACTATAACCAGCGCTTTGGCGCCGCCGTGCTGCTGACCAGCCATTACATGGACGACGTGGTGGCGCTGTGCCCGCGGGTGATCGTCATCGATCGCGGCCACCTGATCTATGACGGCGATCTGAAAGAGCTGGTGCGGAGAGTGCGGCCGGACAAGCGCGTGTCGATCCGGCTGTCGTCGCCGATCGACCGGGCCGTGTTCGAGAAGATGGCCACTGTGGTTTCGCACGACGCGGCGCAGGTGGTGCTGGGCGTGCCGGCGGCGAAGGTCAACGTGGTGGTGCGCGACGCGCTGGCCACCCTGCCCGTGGTCGATCTGACCATCGAGGATCCCCCGGTGGAAGAGGTCATGCGCGAGCTTTTCCTGGAGCAGCAGCGCGAGCGCGCCGCGACCGCCGCAGCCGCCACCGTCGAGGCCGCCCGGTGATCGGCCGCGTGCTGCGCGCCTACCCGACGCTGCTGAGGGTCGGCCTGTCCGAGCTGGTCGCCTATCGCGCCGAATTCCTGGTCTGGATCCTCACCACCAACATGCCGCTCGTCATGCTGGCCATCTGGCACGCGGTGGCCGCCGACGGTCCGGTGGGGCGTTTCGACCAAAAGCAGTTCACCGCGTATTACCTGGCTGTGCTGGCGGTGCGCCTTCTGACCAGCACCTGGGTGGTGTGGCAGATGTCGATGGAGATCCGCGACGGCACCCTGTCGGCGAAGCTGCTGCGCCCGCTGCACCCGCTGGTCGCGTACAGCGCCGAGCACCTGGCCGCCGTGCCCATGCGGGCGCTGGTCATCTCACCGATTCTGGCGCTGCTGGTGATCGTGGCCGGCGATCGGCTGGCGGTGCGCGATCCGGCGATGCTGGCGATCATCGCGGCCTCGCTGCTGGGAGCCTGGCTGCTGATCTTCTTCACCATGGTGCTGCTGGGCGCGCTGGCCTTCTTCGTGGAAAGCGCGCAAGGCCTGTTCGAATTGTGGCTGGCCGTGCACGCCATCTTGTCGGGGTACCTTCTGCCGCTCGAATCGCTGCCCACCTGGCTCCAGAGCATCGCCCGCGTGCTGCCGCCGCGGTTCATGCTGGGATTTCCGGTCGAGGCGCTGATTGGCCTCGAGACGCGACAGCAGGCGCTGACCGAGCTCGGCGCGCAGTGGGCGTACGTGCTGGCGCTGTTCTTCAGCTCGCTGGCGGTGTGGCGGGCCGGCGTGAAGCGCTTCGCCGCTTACGGAGGATGAACGTGGCTGTCACCGTCCGTTCTGTCGCGCGCTATGGGCGCCTGCTGCGCGTGCAGGTGCGCATGGCGGTGATCGGGTCCATGCAATACCGCGCCGATTTTCTCCTGCGCGGAGCCATCGCCCTCATGTGGACCGGCGTCACGCTGATTCCCATCCTGGTGGTCTACGGCGCGCGCAAGTCGGTGGCCGGCTGGTCGTTCCCCGAGGCGCTGGTGGTGGTGGGCTGGTTCACGCTGCTGAAAGGCGTCCTGGACGGCGCCATCAGCCCCAGCCTGACCGCTGTCGTCGAACACGTGCGCAAGGGAACGCTGGACTTCGTCCTGCTGAAGCCGGCCGACGCGCAATTTCTGGTGTCGACCGCCAGCTTCGAGCCGTGGCGAGCGATGGATCTCCTCAGCGCCCTGGGCATCTTCGCGTATGCCTTCCGGCAAATGCACCGCTGGCCGAGCCTGGCGGCGGTGGCCCTGGCCCTGCTGTTTCTGGGCGTGGGCGTGCTGCTTTTGTACGCGATCTGGATCCTGGTGGTCAGCGCCGCCTTCTGGGTGGTGAAGGTGGACAACCTCAGCTACCTGCTGGGCTCGCTTTTCGATGTGGCGCGCTGGCCGATCAGCATCTTTGAAGGCGCCTTGCGGGTGGTCTTCACCTTCGTGTTCCCGGTGGCGATCATGACGACGTTTCCGTCGCTGGCGCTGCTGGGAAAGCTGACCCTGGCCGACGCCGCCTGGGCGGTGGCCGGGGCGGTGATCTTCGCCGGCGTGGCGCGCCAGATCTGGATTCGCGCCCTCGGCCACTACACCTCGGCGAGCAGTTAGAAACGGCGACGGCGGACGAACAAGAGCGAGGCCAGCACACCGGCCGCCAGTATGCCGGCGCCGCCCGCGCTCTTGCCGGTCTGGGTGCAGGCGCAGCCGGTCTCGGTGCCGGCGTTGTGCTGGTTGATGCCGGACGTGATCATCTTGCCGTTGTCCATCACCGCCGTCCCTGGTCCCGACTCGGCGCGGTTGTACGCCGTGGCCAGCGCCGGCATGTTGTCCAGGTCGCCGCGCTGATAGATGCCGGCGCCGCCGTAGTTGCAGGTGCTGTTCGGATCGGCCGGTGTCTGTGGCAGCAGGCGCAACGTCTGTCCGTCGGGCAAGCGCAGACGCACCGGCGCGTCGCAGTGGCTGTAGGCCATCAAGCCGCACTCGTAGGTGGCGTCGGCCTGGCGCAGCGCCGGCACGTCGCCGAGATCGCCGTTGAAGATGAAGATCGGATCCTTGGTCATCTCTTCGGGCGAAATGAACGTGGCCAGTCGGGTCAGGTACGGGCCCTTGTCGAACAGCGCCTGCGCGGCGGCCAGCGGCTTGACGATGGTGCTGTCCAGTTCGTTGGCGAACGCCGTCGCGTCGAACGTCGCGAACTGGTCGGGGATCTGCTGCCAGTACGAGCCGAGCTGGTTGTAAAACGTCTTCTCGTCGATGTTCTGATCTTTCAAGCTCTGCGGCTCGGGGATGTACTTTTCCAGCAGGGCCAGCAGCTTGGCGTCGCGCGCGAATCGCTGCTGGGCCAGCTGGTTCAAGAACGCCGGCGGCGTGGTGGCCGCGGCCAGGGCCGGGATGTTGTAAAGACCGTCGTACCAAAGCTGGCGCGACATCACGTTCGAGGAGCCGGCGTACTCGGCGGTGAAGGCATTGCCGCCAGCCTCGTCGGCGGCTTCCTTCAGCAGCGCATCGTAGTTGCTGCCGTTGTTGAACCAATCGATGCGCGCGTCGTTCAGGACGATCTCCTGGTAGGTCTGCGGCACCGTCCGGTGCGGGGCCACCACCCACAGATTCACCCGCAGATCATTCTGGGCGGCGATGGCGGTCAGACGCAGCGGGATGCAGGGCGCGTCGGCGTCGAAGCGCAGGATGATCGGGCGAATCGAGGTGACGTCCTGGCCGCTCAGGAGCTTCAGGGCGACGAAGTATTTTCCCTCGCTGACGTAGGCGTCGATGATCTTGCTGGCGTCGTCGGTGACCACATAACCGTTGGTGGTTAGCCAGTCTTTCAGCGCCGCCGCATCGGTCGAGTGAATGATGGCCGCGTCGAACGGGCCGACCGCGCCGCGGAACTCGACGTCGACGCCGGTCGGAGCGTTGGTCGTGCTACCACTCGGCGCGGTCGCGCCGGGGCCCGACGCCCCTCGATCAACCGGCGGAGAGAACAGTTGCTTGCACACGCCTTCGTCGTGGGTGTTCAACTGGAACTGCGGTCGCGTCACCGCGTCCAGGGTGGTGAAAATGGCGTCGCTGCCGACGTCGGGCGGCCCCGGCAAGGCGTCGATGGGCAGCACCCAGGAGAACTTGTCGGCCGGGCCGGTGTAGAAAATCTGAATGTGGGCTTCAATTTTTTGAGAGCCGGGCGCCGGATTCGGGTTCACGAAGAACAGGACGTTCTCGCCGGTCTGCGACACCGGCAACGGTCCCAGCGGACCGCCCGGATTGCAGAAGAAACCGCCGCAAGCCTGGGCGCCGCGCGGGGCCCCCGTCCAAATTCCCACCGCCAGCAGCGACCACAGTCCGGTACGGATGGCTCGTTTCATTTTGACCCCCACAGAAAGCGCCCAAGGTATCGAGCTGCACCTAGCAACGAACAAGCCAAGAGTCGCGGGGCCGTTGATCGGCCGAGATCGGTTAGGCTGAGAACGAGGTCAACTTTCCATGGAAACCGCCGTCATCATCGGAGCGCGCACGTTGGGCAAGGCCATCGCCGAATATCTGGGCGCGCGCGGCTGGGAGGTCATCTCGGCGGCGCGCACGCGTGACGACGTCGATCGGGTGGCGGCGGCGGTGACAGCGGCGGGCGGACATGGGATGGGCGTCGTGTGCGACCTCGGTGACCGCGCGTCGCTGGAGGCGCTGGTGCGCGATCGCCCGCGCGTCGACCTGTGCATCGCCGCGCAGAACGCCGGCGGTCGCTTCGGCGCCCGCCCGTTGCTGGAGATCGACGACGCCGAGCTGGATCGCCATTTTGCCGGCTACCTGCGCGGCACCTGGAATCTGCTGAAGGCGGTGGGACCGAAGCTGCTGCAGCAAGGCGCCGGCACGTTCATCCAGATCGGCACGTCGTCGGGCCTGCGCACGAAAGAAGGATTCGGCTCGCTGGGCGCCATCCAGCACGGGTTGCGCGCGCTGGTGCAGGTGGCGGCGCGCGAGTGGCGCGTGCAAGGCGTGCACGCAGTCTACGTCCCGGTCGACGGCCCCATCACCAGTGAGCGCACGCAGGATTGGCTGGCGAAGAACGGCGTCGACCGCGGCATCCCGCAAGACGAGATCGCCCGCGCCTGTGAATACCTGCACCGCCAGGATCACCGCGCCTGGACGCACGAGTTGGTGCTGCGACCGACGGGCGGCGACTGGACCGCGCCGACCTGAACCCGCCCGTCCGGCGAGGCCGCTAGCCGGCTTCGTCAGCGACGTCGACGGGGGCGACCGGCGCGTCGACGCCGGCATCGGTGGCACCGTCGGACGTCGCATCGACGGGCGTTCCGCCGTCGGTGGTCGGCTCGACGGAGGTCCCTTCGTCGACGGCACCGCCGTCAGCGGGCGCGCCGGGACAACCGGTGGGCTCCCAGGTCCACGAAAACGTCGTCGCGTTCGCGCACTGATCGGGATCGTTGGTGCAAAGGCCGCCGGGCCCGCTTTGACACCAGCCACAGCCGAGCGCCTTGGTGCAGCTGTCGCAGTTGACGAACTTGCGGCAGGTGGCCGGGAAATACCCACGGTTGTAATAGCCGCGGCCATTGTCATCAATGCAGCCACTGAGGGTCAGGGCGACCAGCAATCCCCAGGCAAAGTGCTTAAAGAGTTTCATTAGGAGACCTCCACTTTATTGAATCTAAGTCTAGCCTGGCCGGCGGCCAGACGCCGCTTTGTCACTTGGGTCAAGGCGCGCGGCGCTGCAGAAAACTGGGCGCCGCGGCGAGCGACGCCACGAAATCCAGCAATCCGGTCTGGCCTTGCACCAACGCCTGCCGCTGCTCGACCGCCAGACACGACTGGCCGCCGCCGCCGCCGAACACGTAGGCCTCGGCGTAGCCGCCCACGCAGCTTGACACCTGGGGCAGCGCCGCCAGTTTCTGGGACAGGTCGGTGAGGCCGTCGAACGAGAACAGCGTCGTACCGTCCGGCGCGCGCGCGGTGTCAGCCGCATTGATGGGCAGGCCGCCGTCGTCAGCGCGGTAGCGCCCGGTTTGATCGAAGTGCTCGAAGCCGAAGCCGATGGGATCGAAGTGGATGTGGCAGGCCTGGCAGGCGCCGCCGGCGGCGTGCTGTTCTTCATAGCGCTGGCGGGTGGTCTTCACGCCGGGTGCCACGGGGGCAATCTGCGGGACATTGGGCGGCGGCAGCGGGCGCGTGTTGCACAGTAACCGTTCAAACACCACCAACCCACGCAGCGTCGGCGACGACGAATCGGGATGCGCGTTGCCGGCCAACAGCGATCCTTGCGCCAAAAAACCGACGCTCGATTGCGCCGGGCGATCGACCACCGTCCAGTCGGCGCCGGGGCTGCCATAGGCGTAATACTGGGCCAGCGTCGGGTTCAGCACGGTCACCGCGGCGGTCAGCAGATCCTTGACGCCGCCCTTGCGATTGACCACCACCTCGTCGATGAAACGCTGGGTCTCGTCGGTCATAGCCTGGCGAACGGTGTCGAAATCAAAACTGCCCACCGCGCGGGTCTCGGTGATGACCCGCGTGTAAAGACCCCACTGGCGAAAAAATTGTTGCAGCGATTGGCGGCCATCGCTGGTCAAAAGCAGTTGCTTGGCGGCGGCGACGCGCTGGGTGGGATCGGCCAGCGCTCCGCTTTGTGCCTGCGCCAGCAACGCCGCCGACGGCGGGCCGCCGCCGAAATCGTACGCCAGGGCGCTGGCGATCTCGGACGGCGACAGCTGATAGCCGGAGCCCTGTTTGGCGCCGATCTCCGATCGGTACAGCATCGCCGGCGACTGCAGCATCGCCGACAGGGTCCACTTGATGGCGGCGGGAAAATCGGCGCGCGGGACAATACTGCGATACGCGCCGACGTAGCGACCGGTCTCGTCGGCTTGCAGTGGCCGGCGAAACAGCGCCGCCCCGATGGTGTTCACGAAGGTGGTGGCGCAGGTCTCGTCAGGGCTGGTGGTGGCGCACGGCAACACCTGCGGCAGATGATCGGCGCTGGTCACCGTGGCGGCCACCGCCTCGGCGGACGCCATCACCTGCTGCGCGGTCTGGTTTCCCACCAGCAGCACCGAGGCGTCATTGCCGAGCCGCAACTTCGACAGGGTGTCGTCGCTGATGCTGACCAGCGACGCCAGATCGACGCCGGCCGTGACCAGCGGCGCGAAGGCGGCGCCCACGGTGGCGGCGTATTCGCGCGCGCCCAGCCGTCGCAGCATCGGCGGCGCCAGCTGCGTCGACGTGCAACTGGCGGCCAGCATGTCGACGGTGGGCGTGCCGGTGGCGGTGGTCGCCGCCTGGCCGCCCGCGCCGCCAGCACCAGCGCCACCACCGATGGCGCCGGCGCCGGGCGTGACCGGCGCGCCTTCCAGCGTGCCCGTGCAGCCGCCGGCCAGCGCCGCCGCCAGGGCCGCCAGCGCCGCGAACCGCACCTGCGCGCCAGCGACCGAGGCCGTCATGCTTTCAACTCCGCGATCGGGTGCACGGCCTGACCGCCGATGGTGGACAGCGGCGCGCCCATGGCCTCGGCCAGCGAAGCCAGCAGATCAGTGTGGACGGTCTTCGCGTTGACGATGCGACCGCCGGTTTTCAAATAGCCGCTGGCCCCACCGATCAGCACGAACGGCAGCGACGTATCGATCGGTTTGCTGTCGACGTACACCGGCGACGCGTCCGAGTTGTGCTCCGCTCCGTCGGAGATCTCGCTGCAGACCATGATCAACGTGTTGTCCAGGACCGTGCGGCCAGGCGCGGTGGTGTCGGCGGCGTCGGGCGTTTCAGCCAACGTCTTCACCAGTGAGGTGACGAGGTGCTGATAAAACCAGCGCTGGCAGGTGGCGAACTCGGCGCGGCCGGTGTCGTCCCACGAGTGCGAGATCGGATCGTGGTGGGCCTTGGCGATCCCCGGCCCGCCGGCGAAGTTCATGGCGATGCCGGCGTTGGTGTACATGTTCTGCAGGCTGATGACGCTGGCGGCGCCGCAAGCCAGGGCCGCCGCCGCCACTTCCAGGTTGGCGTCCAGCACGCCGGCCAGGTTGGCCGGATCCAGCGGGTCCTTGCCGACGATGGCGTCCACCAACGGCAAATTCGGTCGGCCCATGCAGGTCAGCATGCGAATTCCGCCGGCGGCGCCCGGGCCCATCGCCCGCAGGCTGCGCACGGCGTCCAGGTGAATCTGCAGCTTGTTTTGCTCCGACGTCAGGCCGGACAAAAGTTTCTGCGCGCTGGCGATCTCGCCTTCGGTCAGGGTCAACATCTCGGCGCGAAAGGCCGCCTCGCTGGCGGCGGCTGGCGACGGCGCCGGTGAAATCTCGGAGCCGGCGGCGACGCCGAACAAAGCGGTGGCGCTCTTGCCCGGATCCGGTTCGGGCCGCACCCAGGTGCCTTGCTTCAAGAGAAAATCGTCGCTGTAAAATCCCCCGCCCGCCGAATACGGAACCGTCCCCATGGCGTACGCCGACAGGCCCAGCTTGGCGGCGATGAGCGCGTCGATGGAATCGCTGCCCGCTCCTTCGGGGAATCCGGTCAGCACGGCGCGGATGGCGGCGTGGTTGGTGGCGCCGGCGTTCATGGTGAGCCCTTGCACCGACGTGACGTACGATTTGTACGGCTCAAGCGGCGACAGCACGCTGATCGGCGATGGGCCGAGATTCAGATTCCCGTCGCTGCCGGTGGGCGTGAAGTGTTCGTCGGGCATTCCGTGTGGGATGTAGACGATCATCAAACGCCGCGGCCGCGTGGCGGTCGCTGCCAGCGCCACCGCCCGGCGCGCCATGCGCGTGGCCAGGGGCGCCGATAGCCCAAGGCCGAGGGCGCCCAGGAACACGCGGCGCCGCAATGTGACCTCGGCCTTGGTGTTGCGTTGACCGGTCATAAAAAAAACTGGCCCTGGTGGCGGCGGCGCGGCCCGCCAGCGTGAACGCGGAACGTCTTTATTTGTACCACAAATATTCCTCCGCCCGACCCTGGGTGATATTGAAACAATGTCGGAGCTGTCGATTGGTACGACCGCCAGCGGCCAACTGGCCGTCGGAGATGAGGATCTGGCCAGCGCTATCAGGGTCGACAGGCACGATCCATTTCCGGATGTCCTGGCGACGGCGCCGATGGTGGCGTTGATGGAGATCGCCGCCGGGCGCGTGCTGCGCCGCTGCTGGGCGCGGGTGAATTGTCGGTCGGCGTCAGCGTGGACATCGTGCACACGGCGGCCACCCCGCCTGGGGCAACGGTGGTAGCCAGCGCGCGCTTCACCGGCCGTGAAGGCAAACTGTTCGTGTTCGCCTTCGAGGCGCGGGACGGCGGCGGCGAGATCGGGCGGGGAACCCATCGCCGCGCCATTATCGACGCGAAACGGCTGGTCGAAGGGGCAGCGCGGCGCAACTCCGCCGACGGCGGGCCGCCGCTTTAAGGAATCGCGATTTGCGGCACGCAGCGGCCCGCCACGCAGGCGTCGCCGCCATCGCAGCAGGTACAGCCGCAGGCGAACTGATCGATCTCGCACTGGTGGGCCAGGCAGGTGCCGTCGACGCAGAGCTGACCGCAGCCGCAGGCTGGCGAACACGGGCGCGCCGAGCACTGACCGGCCACGCACGTCGATCCGCTGCCGCAGCTGCAAGAGTTGCCGCAGCCGTCGGTGCCGCCGCAGGTCGCATCAATCGGGCACTGCGGTCTGCAGCAGGCACCGTTGTACATCTTCGCGCCGGCGCCGCACGCGCAGGTGCCGCCGCAACCGTCGGACATCCCGCCCTTGCTGCCGTCCGCCGGACACCTGGGCGCGCAGCACTGACCGCCGTAACATTTCTGACCGCTGGTGCAGCCGCACGTGCCGCCGCAACCGTCGCTGCCGCCGCAACTTCCGCCCACCGGACACTGCGGTTTGCAGCACGCACCCAGGTACGACTTCGTTCCGCTGCCGCACGCGCAGGTGCCGCCACAACCATCGGACAATCCGCCTTTGCTGCCGTCCGCTGGACACTGGGGCACGCAGCACTGGCCGCCGTAACACTTCTGGCCGCTACCGGTGCAGCCGCACGTGCCGCCACACCCGTCACTGCCGCCGCAGCTTCCGTTCGCCGGACACTGCGGTCTGCAGCAGGCGCCGTTGTACAGCTTGGCGCCGCTGGCGCAGGCGCACGTCCCCTTGCAGCCGTCGGACATTCCGCCGCGACTGCCGTCCGCGGGGCACGTCGGCGTGCACTGGCACTTTCCCTCGACGCAGTGACCGTTGGTCCCGCAGCCACCCGCGCACGAGCAGGTGTCGATGCAGGTGCCGCCGTTGCACACGCTGCCCGGTGCGCACGTCACCGTCGCGCACGGATCATCCAGGCAGTGGCCACCCGAACACGTCTGGTCCGTCGAGCACTTCACGTTCGCGCAAGCGCTGGGCGCGGCGCAGGTGAGGGTGCAGGCCGTTCCCGCCGGGCACTGCGCATCGCAAGCGGCAAGGTCCACGCACTTGCCGGTGCTGGCGTCGCAGTGCTTGCCGGCCGCGCAGGTGACCCCGGCGCACGGGATGGCGAAGCAACCGGCGACGCAGGCGCCGTCGACGCAGGTCTGACCGTCGCTGCAGGTGACCCCAGCGCAGCGATCAACCACCGCCACGCACGCCGCCCGGCACGCCTGACCGGCGGCGCAGGCGCTGCCCGTCGCGCAGGGATCGCTCTGGCAGATGCCGCCGAGACAGATCTGACCGGCGGCGCAAACAGAAGTGGTCGCGCACGACTTCGGCCCCATGTCCACGTCGACCGGTGGCGGTGCCGCATCGCTGGGTGGGATGAAGCTGCCGCCGCTGCCGTTCTGGTTCTGATCGACGGCTGCGTCGGCCTTGCCGCGAGAGCCGCCGCTGCCCGACGAGAACACCGGATCGCTGTCCGAAATTCGTCCGGTTAACCCGCAACCGACGTTCGACGCCATGATGAGCGTCGCAAACAACACTGTTGCCCCGCGGGCAACGGGCGACGGCGCGACAGCCGATCGAAACGTCGGCGAAACAGCGCAGAAAGGGCGGCGAGAACGGCGCGAGGATGACAGCTTCATTTGTGTTCGTTGACAGCAACACGAATACCAGGGATAGAAACCGTCAGCGCGACAACACTTGCCCCCGTTCACTACTGCGCTTCTGGCCAGTGCAGCCCGAGTCTGGCAATCTCGCTGCAGCGAACAACCGAACTTGGACGCCGCCGAAGATCCAGGGGTGACGAACCCCGTCGCCAGCACACATGCCCTCCGGCAGGCCCGGGTCGGCGCGGAGGCGGCAATCGCTGCGCCACCAGTATCAGCCGATGATCCGGTCGGTCACGAGATCGACGCCGACGTCTTGACCCTGACCCAGCTTTGGCGCACCGCCGATCGCGACGATCCCAACCTGCGCGCGCGCTGCAGCGGCGAACTGGCCCGCCTGCGCATGCTGTGGCGGACGCGGCCGGCCTTGTTCTCGCCGGAGGCGCTGGCGGCGCTGAAAGAGATCTCGCAAGGGATCAAGGACCGCGCCGTGCAGCTGGCCTTGCCTGCCGGTCGACCACCGGTCGGCGACGACGCCGTTTACAAGGTGCTGAAATCGACGTTTGGCTACGACCACTTCCGCGCCGGGCAGGAAGAGATCATCCGCGCCGTGCTGGCCGGGCGCGACTGCGTCGGCATCATGCCCACCGGCGCCGGCAAGTCACTGACCTATCAGATCCCGGCGCGCGTGCTGGGGGGCACCACGCTGGTGGTGTCGCCGCTGATCGCGCTGATGAAGGATCAGGTCGACGCCATGAACGACGTCGGCATTCGCGCCACGTACCTGAACAGCAGCCTGACGCTGGAAGAGCGCCGCCGCCGCGTGGCCGATCTGGCCGCCGGCGCCTACGAGCTGTGCTACGCCGCGCCCGAGGGCATCGAGGCGTCGGTGGGCCACGTGCTGTCGCGGATCGATCTGCGCCTCATCGCCGTCGACGAAGCCCACTGCATCAGCCACTGGGGCCACGACTTCCGGCCGGCGTACCGCAACCTGGCCGGGCTCAAGCGACGCTTTGGCGGCGTGCCGGTGCTGGCCTTGACCGCGACGGCGACGCCGGCGGTGACGGGCGACATCATTGAACAGCTGGCGATGATCCGGCCGGCGCAATTCCGCGGGCGCTTCTTTCGACCCAACCTGCGCCTGCACGTCTATCGCAAGGGCAGCCGCGACAGCGCCGCCGAGGGTGGCGACGACGCCGTCCCGCAGGTGCGCGAAGCGGTGTTGCGCCTGGTGCTGGCCCGCGCCGGACAAAGCGGCGTGGTCTACTGCCTGTCGCGCAAGTCCGTGGAGAGCACGGCGGCGTTTCTGCGCGAGCACGACGTGCGCGCCATCGGCTATCACGCCGGCATGGAAGCGGCCGAGCGCAACCGCGCGCAGGAAGCCTTTCGCCGCGACGACGCTGACGTGGTGGTGGCGACGGTGGCCTTCGGGATGGGCATCGACAAGTCCAACGTCCGCTTTGTCATCCACCGCGACATGCCGCGATCGCTGGAGGGCTATTACCAGGAGATCGGCCGCGCCGGGCGCGACGGCATGCCCAGCGACTGCGTGTTGTTTTATTCCTGGGCCGACGTCATGAGCTATGACCGCTTCGGCGACGACGTCGAACCGTCGGTGGCGGCCCGCCAGCGCGAGCAGGCGCGCGAGATGTTCCGCTTTGCCGCGGCCGGCGTGTGCCGGCACCAGGCCATCACGCGCTATCTCGGCGAGGCGATGGACGCCTGCGGAACATCGTGCGACGTGTGTCTTTCGACCGACATCCTGGCCGCCTGCGCGAAGCCGCGGCGCGCGCGGGGGGCGCCGCCCGAGGCGACGGCCACTCGCCCGGTGCGCGGCCGCGGCAACAACGCCGCCGTCGCCGGCGCCGACGCCCTGGACGAAAGCGCCGCCGAGCTGCTCGGCCGCCTGCGCAAGCTGCGCAAGGCGCTGGCCGACGCGCGCGGCATGCCGGCGTACATCGTCTTCAACGACGCCACTCTGCACGAGATGGCGCAGCAGCGACCGCGCTCGACCGGCGAGCTGCTGGGCATCGCCGGGGTCGGTCCGAAAAAGCTGGACCAGTACGGCCTGGCGTTTTTGGCCGAGATCGCAGCCTCGCCCGACAGTGCTATGCTGCCCGGCGATGGAGGCGGCCGACCTTAGCCTGTTCGCGCACGTGGTCAGTCGGGCGACCAGCCGCGATCTGGCGCAGGCCGCTTTGATGGTGGCGGAGGCCGAATATCCCGGCCTGGATATCGCCCGCTACATCGACATGCTGGACAGCCTGGCGACGCGCGTGCGCCAGGCCATCGCCGGCGCGCCGACGGCCCCGCACATGGCCACGGTGCTGCACGTATTGTACGAAGAGCTGGGTTTTCGCGGCAACGCCAGCGACTACTACGATCCGAAAAACAGCTTTCTCAACGACGTGCTGGAAAGCCGGCGCGGCATTCCCATCACGCTGGCCATCGTGCTGGTGGAGATCTGCCGGAGGGTCGGCGTCGACGCCCAGGGCGTGTCGTTCCCCGGCCACTTCTTGGTGCGCAGTGCGGTGGCGGGGGGCGCAATGATCATCGACCCCTTCGATGGCCGGCCGCTGGACGCCGAGGATTTACAACTTCTTTACGCACGGGCCACCAACGACGAAGGCCCGATTGATCCCCGGCTTTTGGAGCCGGCCAGCACGCGCCAGGTGCTGCTGCGCATGCTGAACAACCTGCGCAGCATTTACGAAGGACGGGGCGACCAGCGCCGTTTGCGCGCGGTCCTGCAGCGAATGGCCCTGCTGAGCCCGTCGGACGAAGTGCGGCGCCTGCTGGACGAGCTGGACGAGGAACCGGGTCATACACCGGCGCCGCTGAACTGAAGCGCGCGGCGCATGCCGGGGGCGTCGGTTTGAAACTGATTCCGCGGCTCTTGCTGGCGGCGGCTTTGGGCACGGCGACGGCGGCCTGGGCCGCCGGACCCGCCCACGCCGCCGACAATCCCGACCCCGGCCCCGGCCCCGACATCGAAGGCGAGCCGCCGCCCGATTCCATCACCGGCCCGGCCGAGGCCGATCCGGCGGCGCCCAACTTTCAGAATCCAGCCTTCGGCCCGCGTTATGTCCTGGAAGACATCGTGGTGCGCGGCAACCGCAAGACCCAGACCGCGCTCATCATGGACGCCCTGCACCTGCGCGCCGGCGACGAAGTGGGCGCGTCCGACGCGCGCGTCGAGGCGGCCCGCTACCGGCTGCTGGCGCTGGGATATTTTCTCGACGCGCGTTTGTCGCTGCAGCGGGGCAGCAAACGGGGCGGCGCCGTGTTGCTGGTTGAGGTCGAAGAGCGCGGCACGCTGATCATCAACGACATCTTCCTCAGCTCAAGCCGGGCCACGGCGTTCTGGGGCGGCCTGGACGCTTCCGAGTCGAACTTCCTCGGCCGCGGCATCAACCTGGGCGCCGGCTTCGTGGCGTCCACCACGCCCCGGGTGCCGGAGGCCCGCGCCGGCCTGGGACTGCGCGCGCACATCTCGTCTCCACCGCTGGGTGGCGGCGACATCACCCTGTCCGCCACTGGCCTCTTCAACAACGGCAGCGAGCTTTTTCGCAGCAGCGGCGCCGACAGCGACGGCCGCCCGGCGGACTTCGTCGCGGTGGGCACGCGCCGCACCGGCGGCATCCTGGGCGTCGGCAAGACGCTGACCCGTTCGGTGCGTGTGTTCCTGGACGCGCGCCAGGAGTTCGTCGACGCCACCCTGCCCGCCGGCCGCACGCAGACCCTCCCCGACGGCAGCACCCAGACGATCAATTTCAAGATCGCCGCCGGCTCCAGCCGGGTAGCCTCGCTGATCGGCAGCGTGGACTACGACACCCGCTCCGATCCGGTGCTGCCGCGCAATGGGGTGCACCTGCTGGTCTCGGTCGAGGCGGCGGCCCCGGGCGGACCCGGCAGTTATGGCTTCGTCAAGACGCTGGGCCAGGCGTCGCTGTACCAGCGCATGCCGTTCGGCCACGTGCTGGGTTTGCATCTGCTCGGCGGGGCCATCGGCGGCAACGCGCCGTATTTTGATCAGTTTTTCGTCGGGGATCTCAACCTGCTCCTGCCGCGGCGAGCGCTGGGGATCAATTTCGCCACCCTGCCGTCGCGCAACCTCTTGGGCGCGGGGATGGCCGGACATCGCTACGACGACTACACCGGGCGGCTGCTGATCGATTATGCGGTGCCGATCATTCGGCGCAGTCGGTTCATCTACGGCGGCGATCTCTTCGTGGCGGTCGGTGTGCTGGGCCTGGCCAGCAGCGCGGATTTTCACCGCTCGGGCGGCCTCACCTGGGGCACCACGCCGATCGATCTGACCGGCGATCTGGGACTGCGCCTCGACACTTATATCGGCGTGTTCACCGCCTCGGTGGCGAACATCCTGAATCGAAGCCCGTTCTGATGATCCGGGCCGGGGCAACGGCTGCCTTCGGAATGACGCTGCTGCTGACGGCGGTGTTGTCGTCGCCGACGCGCGCGCAGGCGCAGAACAGCGCCCCCGCGCCGCTGACCCGACGGGCCACCGGCCTCGATCACGACAAGGGTCTGCTGACCGCCAGCGTGGGTCTGCAGGATCTCTTCGGCCTTGCCGAACGCCAGCGCCTTTTGTCGGGATTCGCCACCCGCATCTTGATCCGCATCTATCTGCACCGCGAGGGCGGCGGCGATCCGGTGGCGGTGGCCTTCCAGCGCAGCGAGATCGTCTATGACATCTGGGACGAAAAATTCCGCCTGCGCATCACGCGCGGCGCCGGCCCGGACACCGAGATCGAAGTGAAGACCGTCGACGAGGCCGTCGACCGCACCTGCGGCCTGTGGCACTTCCCCATTGTCGACCTGCGCCAGCTGGAACGCGGGGCCCGCTATTTTCTCGCCTTTCGCGCCGATCTGAACCCCATCTCCGAAGAGCTGCTGGCCGACGTGCGGCGCTGGCTGGTGCAGCCGGCGCGCGGCCAGCGTCGGGTGGGCGCGGGCGACAGCTTCTTCGGATCATTCGTCAGCATCTTCGTCAACCCGCGCGTCGAGGACAGCGAGCGCCAGGTGCGGTTCTTGTCGCAGACTTTTGGGGAAGGATCGCCGCCGCCATGAAGCTGCCTTTCAAGCTGCCGCGCCTGCCCGGGCGCTTCGAGTGGAAGATCCTGGCCGCCCTGTTCATCGTGGCCAGTCTGCCCCTGGGGACGGCGGCGTATCTGCTGTCGGCCACGCTGAACCGCGTTTCCACCATCACCGACCAGCACCAAAAAGAAGTGCGGGCTTCGTTGGGCGACGCCATCGAGGTGTACCGGGCTTACTTCACGCAGACGAAGGAATCGTTCCGCGACCGGACCAACGAGATCGCCGCCGGGACATTTTCGCGCGCCGCCGAGCTGGCCGAAGTGCCCGATCTCTTGCGGGCGCGCCTCCTGGCCGGCGATCGGGTGGTCGACGAATGGGCGGCGCCGCCGGCGGTGCTGGAGCGCGCGCGCGAGGCCCCGCCCAACCTGGTCGAGCTCTCCGGCTCGACCAAGGAGACGCCGCGCCTGCTGGAGCTGACCTTCGGGATTTCCAAGGACGTTTACAGCAATTTTCTGGCCCTGCGCTCGGCGATGGAGCGGGAGCAAGAGCTGGATCGGGTCTTCCCGCTGGTGCTGCCGATGATCTTCCGGGGCCTGGCCATCGCCATGGTGACCATCCTGGCCTTTGCCACAGCGCTGGGTTTGTTCGTCGCCCGGCGCGCCACCGGTCGGGTGGCCATCCTGCGCGAAGCCGCCCGCCGCGTGGGCGAAGGCGATCTGCGCGTGCGCGTCTTTCCGCGCGGCCGCGACGAGCTGGACGAGCTTGGCCGCGCGTTCAACCGCATGGTGGCGGAGCTGGGCGAGGCCCGTTCGCGTCTGGAATATCTGCAGAAGGTGTCGGCCTGGCAGGAGGTGGCGCGCCGACTGGCTCACGAGATCAAGAACCCGCTGACGCCGATCCAGCTAGCCGTGCAAGAGCTGGGATCGAAGTACCGCGGCGACGATCCGGCGTACGCGCACCTGCTGTCGACGGCGCAAGAAATCCTGCGCGAGGAGATCGACGGCATCCGGCGGCTGGTCGACGATTTCTCCGCCTTCGCCAAGCTGCCCAAGGTCGAGCCAGCGCCGGTGGATCTGGCGCAGGTGGTGGAAGATTTCCTGCGCGCCCACGCCGAATGGCAAAGCTGCGTCCGGATCGAACGCCCGTCCGAACGAGTGGACGCTTTGTGCGACCGCATGCTGATCCGCCGCGTGCTCACCAATCTGGTCGAGAACGCCGTGCAGGCCGCCGAGGGCGCAGGCCGCCCGCCCGAGATCGTCCTGCGGGTGGCCGGCGATCCCGCCCGCCGGGTGGCCGAGCTTATCGTCGACGACAACGGCCCCGGCATCGCCGCCGCCGACCGCGAGCGCATCTTCGATCCCTACGTCACCACCAAAGAAAACGGCACCGGCCTGGGCCTGGCCATCGTGCGCAAGGTGGTGATCGATCACGGCGGCGACGTCACCGCGCTGCAGGCCCCGCCGCCGCTGGGCGGGGCGCGCCTGCGCGTCGAGCTGCCGCAATCTTCGACCACCAGGCAACGCGCCGTCACCGACGGAAGTCTGTGACAGTGGCGCCGCCGGCCTTAACAATTTTTCACAAGCTCGGTGTCGCTTGCCCCGAGCTTCGGTGTTAAGACGGCAACGTTGTTGATCAGGCGAAGGCGGTAACATGCAGAATTCGACGGGCGGTTTGGTTCAGACCCTGCTGGGGCTTCCGGTCTTTCGATCCGAGTGGGTCCTTTATTTGCTGCTGGGGCTGTCGGTGGTCTCGATCGCGGTGATGGTGGAGCGGTGGGTTTTCTATCGCCGCCACCGCGTCGACGCCGACGCCCTGCGGGTCGCGCTGACCAAGCTCCTTGACGCCGGTGATTTCCAGGCCGCGGCCAAGCTTTTGTCCCAGCACGACAGCCTGCAGACCAACGTGGTGCTGGTCGGCCTGCAGTCGTACGAAAAAGGTCCCGAGTCGGTCGAAGATCTGATCGCCGGGGCCCTGGGCCAGGAGAAGAACCGTTACGAAAAGCGGCTGGCCTTTCTGGCCACCCTGGCCAGCAACGCGCCCTACGTCGGCTTGTTCGGCACGGTGCTGGGCATCGTGCGGTCGTTCCGCGATCTGGCGGCGAACATGGCCGACGCCAGCCAGGCGGTGATGGCCGGCATCGCCGAGTCGCTGATCGCCACCGCGGTCGGCTTGCTGGTGGCGATCCCGGCGGTGGTGGCGTTCAACGTCTACAAGGGCAAAGTAAAAGATGCCGTCACCGGCGGACAGACGCTGGCCCGCGTGCTGCTGGCGCAGTTGAAAGCCGCCGAGCCGGTGCGCAACCGCGAGGCGGCCGAGTAGGCCGCGCGCAGGGAAGCAACATGAGCTCGCTGGATGACGCCGCTGCCGAAGACGACAGCCTGCTGGCGTCGATCAACATCATCCCCTTCGTCGACATCGTGCTGGTGTTGCTCATCATCTTCATGCTGACGTCGGCGACCATCGTGCGTTCCAGCTTGAAGGTCGAGCTGCCGAAAGCGGCCAGCGGCGGCTCGCGGGTGGAGACCACGCTGAACCTGATCTACACCAAAGACGACAAGCTGCAGGTGAACGGCCAGCCGGTGCCGTCGCTGGCGGCGGCCAGCGTGCTGGTACGGCAGGCCGCGGCGGCGAACCCGAAGACGCAGGCGGTGATCGCCGCCGACAAGGGCGTGGCTTATGGCCGCGTCGTGGAGCTTATCGATCTGGTGAAGGCCAACGGCGTCACCGCGTTCGCGCTGGACGTCGAGCGCGGACCGGCGCCACCGACCGGCGAGTCCGCCGCGCCGCCCGCCAGCGCGCCGTGAGCCTGCGACGATGAGCGTGCGTTCGGTCGGGAACAAAGACGCGCGGCACGGACAGATGGACCAGCGTCCGCCGTTCACCGAGCGCCGGCGATTGCGGCGCGCCGCCGCCCGCGTGCTGATGCGCGCGCGCACGCGGCAGGGCCTGACCGCCGAGCAGCGGGCGCTGGATCCGCTGTCGCGCGCCCGCGTTCGTCCGCTGGCCAGGGCGGCCATCGCCGTGGCGGCGTTGCTGATCGCGGCGGCCATCCACGTCGCGGTGGTCGGCATCGGCAGGCTCATCGGCGGCAACGAGAGCGGTCGCCGCGAGCGCATCGAACAAACCGTGCGCGTCGAGGTCCGCGAGCCACCGCCGCCGCCGCCGCCGCCGGTGGAAGAAAAAAAACCCGAGCCGCCGCCCGAGAAACCGCTGCGCCCGCCCCCGATCAAGGCGGCCAAGCAGCCGCCCCCGCCCGAGGCGCCGCCGCCGAAAGCGCCGGCGCGGATCGTCGGCCTCAGCCTGGAGTCCACCACCGAAGGCGGCAACGGCCCGGCGTTCGCCGTCGGCACCACCCGCGCCGGCGAGACCGCCGAACGCGCGCAGGTGCCGCAAGAGGCGCCCAGGCAAGCGCCGGCGCCCGTCGCCGCCCCGGCACCGGTGAAGAACGCGGTCGCCTCCCGCATCCCGGTGGCGGGCGTCAGCTATGTGCCGCCGCAGTTCAAGGGCGGCCGCAAAGAGCCGCCCTATCCGCCGCTCTTGAAGACGCAAGGGATCGAAGGCGACGTCGGCGTGATGGTCTCGATCGATCCCACCGGCAAGGTCACGAAGGTCAAGGTGATCGCGCCGTCAACCTACGACGAGATGAACGAATCAGCGCGCGCCACCGCCGCAAGCCAGGAGTTCGAACCAGCCACCCGCGACGGCGCCGCCTTCCCTTACACGCTGACGTACACGTACCACTTCCGCCTGGAGTCGCAATGAGGCACCGCCCGCGCTCGCCTCGGTTTTCGAACGCCCGCGCGACGGGCGCGCTGCTGCTGCTTGCCACCGTCATCGGCGCGGGCTGCGGCGCCGACTTTGATCCGTATGACCGTCTGACCGAGCTGCGCGTGCTGGCGGTGAAGAGCGATCCGGTGGCCCCCGCGCCCGGCGAGACCACCACGCTTTCGGCGCTGGTCTACACGCCGCCACCCGCCGACGCCACCACGCCCGCGCCGGTGGTCGGCTACGACTGGTCGTGGTGTCCGTTCGCCGGCACCGCCAACGACGGGTATCCGTGCCTGGTCACCGAGGACCAGCTGCAGATGCTCAGCGGCGTGGCGGTCTCGTTCTCGCTCGGCAGTGCGCCGACCGCGATGTTCACGCACTCGTTCCCTCCTCAGTTGTTGGACACGATCTGCAAGGGCGTGCCCGGGCTGCCGCCGCCGCCCAACTGCGACGATGGGTTTCCGGTGACCATCAAGGTGGTGGTCCACACCGACACCGACAGCGTCACCGCCATCCGCACGCTGAAGCTGCTGATGGCGCCAGCGCCCGAGCCCAACACCAACCCGACCATGGGCGGCCTGTTCGTCACCGTCGACGGCATGGATCTGCCGCTCGATTCAACGGTGATGTTGCACCGCCGGGCCAACAACGATCTCAAGGCCAGCGTCACCGTCGACGCCGCCGAGGTGTACCAAGGGTTGGACGACAACGGCAATCCAGCGCAGCTGACCGAGCGGCTGTTCTTGAGCTGGTTCGTCGAGACCGGAACGCTCAAGCACGCCCGCACCGGATACAACGCCACCACCACCTCGCCGTTCGCTGATCTGCTGACCAACGTCTGGGTGCCCGAGCGCGCGCAGGTATACCCAGCGCAGACCGCGCAATTGATCGTCGTCCTGCGCGACAACCGCGACGGCGTCGCCTGGACCACGGCCACCGCCCGGTTGGAGCCGACGCCTTGAACGGCCGCCGATTCATCCCCGGTGCCGTCCTGCTGCTGTCGCTGGCTGGGGCGGCGCCCGCCGGCGCGCAGAGCGCCCCCGCGCAACGGCAGATCGAGGCCGCCAAGCTCAGCAAGGTGCCCAAGCTGAAGAAAAAGGTCGAAGCCGTCTATCCGCCCGGGGCGCTGGAGAAAGGCGTCGAGGGCGACGTGGTGCTGCTGCTGGACATCGGCGCCGACGGAAAGGTCACGTCGGTGGGGATCGCCGAGCCGGCCACCCCGCCCGGCCTGGGCTTTGAAGAAGCGGCGGTGCTGGCCGCGCAGCAGTTCGAGTTCGAGCCCGCCGAGGTCGAGGGCCAGCCCATCGCCGTGCAGATCAACTATCACTTCAAGTTCAAGCCGCCGACCAAAGCGCCGCCCCCACCGCCGCCTCCACCCGCCGCCGCGCCTCCGACGGCGGCCGCGGAGCCACCGCCGCCCGCGCCGGTGGCTCCGTCGGTGATCAACTTCGCCGGCACCCTGCGCGAACGCGGCACGCGCCTGCCGCTGGCCGGCGTGCTGGTCACCGTCTTTCGCGACGACGGCGAAAAGCCGCAAGGCTTCGAAGCCACCAGCGACGAAAAGGGCACCTTCCACTTCGTCGATCTGTCGCCTGGCCCGTGGAAGGTGCTGATCGATCCGCCCGGCTATTACCCGTTCCGCACCACCGAGGAGATTCATCGCGGCGAAAAAACCCAGGCCACCTATTACGTCGAAAAAGGCGTCTACAACCCCTACGACGTCACCGTCACCGCCGTCCGCCCGCGCAAGGAAGTCAGCCGCACGGTCATCACCGCCCAGGAGATCGACAAGGTGCCCGGCACCGCCGGCGATCCGCTGACCGTGGTGCAAAACTTCGCCGGCGTGGCGCGCGCCCCGTTGCTAAGCGGCCTCATCATCGTGCGCGGCTCGGCGCCCAACGACACCAAGGTCTTCGCCGACGGCGCGGAGATCCCGCTGGTCTATCACTTCGGTGGCCTGCGCAGCGTGATTCCCATCGGCCTCATCGACGGCCTGGTCTTCATTCCCGGCAACTTCTCGCCCATGTACGGCCGGGCCACCGGCGGGATCATCGACATCCAGATCAAGAAGCTGACCCCGAAGAAGGTCGGCGGTTATCTGGACGTCAGCATTCTCGACAGCAGCCTTTACGTCGAAGTCCCGATCACCGAAAAATTCGCCATGGCGGCGGCGGTGCGGCGCAGCTACCTGGACATTCTCCTCAACGCGGCGGTGCCCTCCGATTCATCGATCAACCTGATCACCGCGCCTCGCTATTACGACTATCAGTTGCTGGCCAACTATCGTCCGGCGCCAGCGCACGATTTTCGGGCCATGTTGATGGGCTCGGACGATCGCTTCGCCGTGCTCTTCAAAGATCCGGGCGACGTCGGCACCCAGATCACCGGCAACAGCGCGTCGCTGGCCACCACATTTTACCGATCGATCCTCACGTATCGATACACACCCAGTGATCGCTTCGAGAACTTCGCCCAGATCTCGCAGGGCCGCGACCACAACGACGCCAACGTCGGGCAACTGGTGTTGAACGTGAACCAGTACTCAAGCCAGATGCGCGACAACGCGCGCTTGAAGGTGGCGCCCTGGGCAACGGTCTCGCTGGGCCTGGATGTCGTCTATCAAAAGACGGATCTCTTGGTGCGCTTGCCGCGCCCGCCGTCGGAGGGCGAGCCGCCACCGACCACCCTGGACACCTCAAAGCTGGTCGAGCAGCAGTTGAACGGCCTCGTGCGCTGGCTGCCCGCCGCCTTCGGCGAGCTGGAGTTAAAGCCGATCCCGTCGATGCTGCTTCTGCCCGGGGTCCGCGTCGATCATTACTCCAGCGTGGACGATACGGTCATTCAGCCACGCTTCACGTTGCGCCACGACGTCACCGCGCGGTTCACCTGGAAGGGCGGCGTGGGCTTATTCTCGCAAGAGCCACAGCCGTGGGAGTCCGATGTGAAGTTCGGCAACCCGGCGCTGAAGGCCGAGCGCGTGTGGCACTATTCCCTGGGCGCCGAGTACCGGCCGCTGCCGTACCTGACGCTGGACGCGACCGGCTTTTACAAGGACATGCGCAACCTGGTCAGTAACACCACCGCCCAGGCAATCAACCCCGACGGCACCACCCGCGCGCTGATTTACGACAACAACGGCCGCGGTCGCGCTTACGGGTTAGAGCTTCAAGTCAAGCACGAGTTCTCGCACAACTTCACCGGCTGGCTGGTCTACACGCTGTCGCGTTCCGAGCGGCGCGACTCCGGGCAGACGACCTATCGGCTGTTCGACTTCGACCAGACGCACATCCTGGCCGTGCTGGGGTCGTATCAATTTCCGCGCAACTGGATCGTGGGCGGGCGCTTCCGCTATGTCAG
The DNA here is from genome assembly GCA_036268875.1 of Polyangia bacterium. Taxonomy (GTDB): domain Bacteria; phylum Myxococcota_A; class Polyangia; order Fen-1088; family Fen-1088; genus DATKEU01. The sequence continues at coordinate 164,117 of DATATI010000029.1, forward strand.
CGGCGATCCCATCACGCCGGTCACCGGATCGGTGTGGAACGCCAGCAGCGACGAATATTCGCCGGTCTACGGCGCCGTCAATTCGGGGCGCCTGGGCGCCTTTCACCAGCTTGATCTGCGGGTGGACAAGAAGTGGATCTTCCCGCGCTGGATCTTGGACGTCTATCTCGATATACAAAACGTTTACAACCGGTCGAATCCCGAGGGTATCTCGTACAACTTTGACTTCCGGCAGCAGAAGGTGCAGCAGGGGCTGCCGATCCTGCCGATCTTGGGCGTGCGAGGTGATCTGTGAGGCGCCAGCAAATGCTCGGCGATCGGCACCGGCTGAGGGCGTGGGCGGTGGCGGCGCTGCTGGCGCTGGTAATTTTCTTCGGCCGCGCCCGGCACGCGTCGGCGCAGGACCTGGAACCGCCACGGCCGCGCCAGGGGTACTACGTGTCGCTGGACCTTTACGGAGCCAGCACCCTGGCGCACGAAAACGGCGCTTGGCTGGGACCGTGGGTGGGCGCCGGCGGCGGTGGGCGCGTCGGCCAGTTGGTCACCCGCCGTTTCGGCCTGGGGTTGGCCTTCGAATACGCCGCCGCCTGGGGCGACGGACAGAAATCGAGCGCCATCGGCTTGGGCGTCGAAGCCAGCTTCGCCGTGGCCGGTAACCTGGCCGTGCGCGGCGGTGTGGGAATCGGGATCCTGCGCCTACACGATCCCAACGATCCTTTCGAGTCGAGCACCCGCGGCGTCACCGGATCGTGGTTCGCTGCGGGGCTGAGCTATGACCTTTTCATCAAGCGAAAACGCCTCAGCGGCGGGCTGGCCCTCACCCCCAGCGTCCAGCTGCGCGCCGTCCCCGGCGACAGCACCTACGGATTTTATACAATGGTGGGCGTCGAGGTGACGTACTGGACCGGACTGCCGCGCAACCAGCTGGATCTGCCGCCGTCGGAGGCCTGGCAGAAAAAATAAGACGCCGGCCACGATTTCGCCTTATCTCAGATCTTTTTGTTAGCCAGTCCGTCTTTACCCCCGGCAGGCCGAGGAAATCGGCCGCCAAACCAAGACGGAGGCTGAGATGACGATGCGTGGCGCTTTGACCTTGCTGCTGGGACTGACACCGAGGGTTTTAGCCGGGACAGCCTGTGCCGCGCCGGGCCTGCCCGACACCGGGCTGGCATTGCGAGATCGTGCGGCGGCCTACGAGCTCCAGGTATTGGTCGACGGCGTTCCCGTCCCAACGTTTCACCAGAACGGTGAGACGTATCCGGCGCGCGTCGGCCGACGCGCAGGCTCCGGCCAAGTCCGGGCGATCGATGTCGCCCGAAGCCGCGGCAGCGCCCACGCCGCCCGCCAGCAACGCTGCCTCCGCCAGCGCCAGCGCGGGCGCCGACGGTGCGGTGGCCCACGCGGCTAAGCGGCGCGCCGGCCTGGGCACCGCATTCGGCGAGGCGGTGAGCTCGCCCATCGAGGAGGTGGCCTTCGTGCGCGCCAACGCCAGCCACCCCAGCGTCATCGTGGGCGTGCGCTACAACGACCACGACGGCTTGCTGGCCATGGGGATCGACGTCGATCACCTGACCTGCGGATACCCCGGCTGCGACCCGGGAATTGGCGTTGCGCCGAACCGCACGGCCATTCCCGGTCGTCGATCGCCGCTTTGCCGCCCCGCCGCCCGGCTGGTCCGGCGGCTGCTGCCGCTGACGATTTCACCCGCGCGCGGACGACCCGCGCGGCCGCAACACAAACGTCCGGGGGCCGAGGCGCAACGCTGGGCCCGCCGGCATTTCGATGATCGCCTCGGACAGCGTGGCGGCGGCCGAGGTGGTGAGGCGCGCCTCCAGCCGCCCGCCGCGCACCGCGCAGCGCATGACGCCCGCAGCGTCGACGGTCAGCGTGGCGGGATCCAGCTCCTCGGCGGCGCCGTCGGATAGGGCCAGCGTGACGTGCGTGTCGTCGGTGAAGCGCAGCGCCCCCACCAGCAGCGGCGTATCGTCGACGTCCAGATAGGCGAACCGCTTTTCATCGAGGCGCAGGATGTACTGGCCGTCGGGCAGGCGATCCAGCCAGCGGAAAAGCGCCTGCCGCAGCCCTTCGTGACGAACCGGTTCGCCTTCGTGAATGAAGCGGCCTTCGCTGTCGACGCGGATCCCGGAACGCCGAAGGTTGTCGATCCGCAGCTTCTCGGCCAAAGCTGCGTCGGATTCCATGATCGCCTCGGGCGGCTTACGCCGGCAGCGGATCACCTGGGGCGGCGTCGCCGGCGGCGTGCGCGGCCAGGGCCGCCAGTCGATCCTTGGCGCGCAACTTTTCTTTCTTGAGCTGGGCGCGCTCGACTTGCTCATCCGGGGTCAGCGACAGGTGGCGGTCCAACTCTGTCAGTCGCTTTTCGATCTCGCCGTGTCGCTCTTTCAACCGCACCATCTCCACCGCTGGCGAGTTCACGTCCACCCGGATTTTCTCCATGCGCGAGGACCTCCGAAGGCAAAAGAACGGCGGGAAAAACCGCCCATCAAAGAAATGGTATCCCCAGCGCCCGTTGGGGGTCAAACGCCCACAGCACCCACCAGCGACAGCGTATGGCCGTGTGCCGCGATCGGCTACGGGCAGACGGCATTCAACGGATCGCACGAGTCGGGCTGCGGGTTGTCACAGTTGGTGTCGTTCCAGCACGCCTCGACCTCGGCCACGGTCACGGTGGCGCAAAACCCGCCCAGCACGTCGGACGACAGGCACATGGCCTGATCATCGTCGGAGCCGACCGTGGTCCCATTGCCGCAGTCGATCGACTTGCCATAGCCGTCGTATCTGGCGGCGTGAAAATCGCACAGCTTCTTTTTCTCGTCGTCAGACAGCGCGCTCAGCTTCTTGGTGGGATCCACGCCAGACGACGTCGGGATCATCCGCTCGGCGGCAGTGTCCATGTTGCCGGCGTCCGCGGAGCCGCCGCTGCCGGTCGCGCCGCCGCTGCCCGTCGCGCCGCCGCTGCCGGTCGCGCCGCTGGTTCCGCCGCTGGAATTGCCGCCGCTGCCGTTGCCGCCTGTGCCGACGCTGCAATGGGCAAGGCCCGCGCCTTCACCTTCACATTTGTTCCCGCTGCTGCAGCCGACGCCAGCCGCCAAAATCACCGCGCCCAGGAAAAATACCGTTGTTCCAAGACGTCGTTCAGCCGTCATGCGAACAACGATACACGCTTGGCCGGTGCCGTCATCACCCTCGTCCCGTGAACGGCATCTTGGTCGCCATGATCGTCATGAACAGGATGTTCGCGTCCAGCGGCAGGTTGGCCATGGTGCGCACCGCCTGACCGACGTTCTGCACGTCCATGCGCGGCTCGACGGCGACGGTGCCGTTGGCTTGCGGCACGCCGGTGGCCATGTGCTCGGTCAGTTCGGTGGCGGCGTTGCCGATGTCGATCTGGCCGCAGGCGATGTCGTATTTGCGGCCGTCCAGCGCAGCCGCCTTGGTCAGGCCGGTCACCGCGTGCTTGGTCGCCGTGTACGGCGCCGAGTTCGGGCGCGGGGCGTGCGCGGAGATCGAACCGTTGTTGATGATGCGCCCGCCGCGCGGGGTCTGCGCTTTCATGATGCGAAACGCTTCCTGCGTGCAAAGAAAAAGGCCGGTCAGGTTGACGTCGACCACCGCCTTCCATTGTTCGATGGTCAGGTCTTCCAGCAGGACAGCCGGCGCGCCAATGCCGGCGTTGTTGAACAGCACGTCGAGGCGGCCAAAGGTCGCCCGCGTCTTGGCGAACAGCGCGCGCACGGAGTCGGGGCTGGTCACGTCGGTCGGCACCACCAGCGCGCGCGTGCCCGCGACGCCGGCGTCCTTGGCCGTGCGGTCGAGGGCGTCGCGGCGGCGGCCGGCGAGAACCACGCTGAAGCCGTCTTCCAGCAAGGCCAGCGCGGCAGCCTTGCCGATGCCGCTGCCGGCTCCGGTGACGAGGGCGATCTTCTTGGGTGCGCTCATAGCGGCAGCAGATTTAGCACGCCGGCCGGCGAATGCAGGGGACCCCGCGCAGAAAAACCCGGCTTGACGTTCAACGCAGCGGCGTTGAATCCGACCCGCAACCACCGTACGCTGCCGACGTGCTCAAGAGGTATTGTCGATTCCAGTACCGCGACGATCTCGCCTTCGGTCTGGTCGACGGAGGCAGCATCCGCCTGCTGGCCGGCAATCCCTTGCAGACCACCGTGCAGACCGGAGCCACGGTGCCGCTGTCCCAGGTGACGTTGCTGGCCCCGTTTCTGCCGCAGAAAATCCTGGCCGTCGGGCAGAACTATCGCAGCCACGTAGGGATGAAGAAGGTGCCCAGCCGTCCAGAGATTTTTTACAAACCAATTACAGCGCTGCAAGACCCAGGCAGGCCCATCGTGCTGCCGGCTGACTCGACGCGCGTGCACCTGGAAGGCGAGCTGGTGCTGGTGATCGGGAAGACCACCCGGCACGCGCCGGTAGAGCAGGCGCGCGCCGCCATCTTCGGTGTCACCTGCGGCAACGACGTCAGCGAGCGCGACTGGCAGAACGGCCCGGACAAAGATCTGCAGTGGTGGCGCGCCAAGGGCGCCGACACCTTCGCCCCCTGCGGGCCGTACGTGGTCAGCGGCCTCGATGACAGCGACCTCCTCTTGCAGACCCGCCTGAACGGCGAGACGGTGCAACGAGAGACCACCGGCGACATGATCTTCGACGCCGCCACCATCGTCAGCTTCATCAGCCGTTACGTGACGCTGGAACCGGGCGATCTGATCTACAGCGGCACGCCGGGCAACACCGTGCAGCTTTCAGCCGGGGATGTCGTTGAAGTGGACATCCAGGGCGTGGGGGTGCTGCGCAATCCCGTCGTGGCGAGTTAGGGCGCGCCTTCGGAGGTTGCCTTCTCGTACGCCGCGATCGAATCGTCCTGCGACAGCAGGAACTGCAGCTCGTCGATGCCGTTCAGCAGGCAATAGCGCGCGAACGTCTCGACCGGGAACTTCGCCGTCCGGCCGTCGGCGAGGGTGATGGTCTGGTTTTCCAGCGAGACCGTCACCGCCGCGCCCGGCGCCGCCAGCGCCGCCTGATGGAAGGCCGGATCGACGACGATGGGCAAGAGGCCATTTTTCAGGGCGTTATTGCGAAAAATGTCGGCGATGGAGGTGCTGACCACGGCGCGAAAGCCATAGTCGTACAGCGCCCACGGCGCGTGCTCGCGCGACGAGCCGCAGCCGAAGTTGTCGCCGGCCACCAGCACGGCGGCGCCTTTCGCCTCGGGGCGGTTCAGCACGAAGTCGGCCTTGGGTGCGCCGCTGGCGTCGTAGCGCCAGTCGGAAAATAACTTTTCGCCCAGGCCGGTCTTGCTGGTCGTTTTCAAGAAGCGCGCCGGGATGATCTGATCCGTGTCCACGTTTTCGATCGGCAGAACGACGGTGCGCGAAACGATGGTCTTGATGGGTTCCATGGTGCTGTCTTTGTCGCCTTTCCTTAAGCCAGCTCGCGCGCGTCGGTGATCTTGCCGGTGACGGCGGCCGCCGCGGCGGTCAACGGGCTGGCCAGGAATGTTCGGCCGCCGGCGCCTTGCCGCCCTTCGAAGTTGCGGTTGCTGGTGCTGACGGCATATTGGCCAGGCTTCAATTGATCGCCGTTCATGGCGATGCACATCGAGCAACCGGCCTCGCGCCAGTCGGCGCCGGCGTCCTTGAACACGCGGTCGAGGCCCTCGGCCTCGGCCTGCAACTTGATCCGCTGCGACCCCGGCACGATCAGGACCCGCACGCCAGGAGCCACCTTGCGGCCACGGAACACCGTCGCCGCCGCCTGCAGATCCGACAGGCGCGAATTCGTGCAACTGCCGATGAAGACCACGTCCACCGCGTGCCCGAGCAGCGGCTGATTGGCGGTCAGGCCCATGTAGGCCAGCGCCTTTTCCATCGTCGCGTTCGCCGGCGCCGGCACCGACGCGCGAATGGACATGCCCATGCCCGGGTTGGTGCCGTAGGTGATCATTGGCTCCAGCGTGGCGGCGTCGAATTTCTCTTCGCGGTCGTACTTCGCCCCTTCGTCGCTGGGCAGCGCGCGCCAGGCAGCGACGGCCTTGTCCCACGCCGCGCCCTGGGGCACGCGGGGGCGGCCGGCCAGGTACTGAAACGTCACGTCGTCGGGGGCGATCATCCCGGCCCGGGCGCCGGCTTCGATCGACATGTTACAGACGGTCATGCGCTCTTCCATCGACAGGGCGGCAATGGCCGAGCCGCGGTATTCGATGACGTGGCCGGTGCCGCCGCCGATGCCCAGGCGGGCGATCACCGCCAGGATCAGATCCTTGGCCGTCACGCCGGGGCGCAATTTTCCTTCGACGGTGATGGCCAGCGTTTTTGGTTTCTGTTGCAGCAGACACTGCGAGGCCAGGACGTGCGACACCTCGCTGGTACCGATACCGAAGGCCAGTGCGCCGAACGCGCCGTGCGTGCTGGTGTGGCTGTCGCCGCAGACGATGATCTCACCCGGCTGAGTCACGCCCAGCTCCGGGCCGATGACGTGCACGATGCCCTGCCCGGCGCTGCCCAGGGCGTGCAGCTCGATGCCGAAGTCGCGGCAGTTGGTCTCGAGCTGACCGATCTGCGCCGCGGCCTGCGAATCGAGGATCGGAATCTTGCCGTCCTTGCCGCGCGGGGTGGTCGGCGTCGAGTGATCCATGGTGGCCACGGTGCGATCCGGACGGCGCACCTTGATGCCACGCTCGCGCAACACACTGAAGGCCTGGGGCGACGTCACCTCGTGAATCAGGTGCAGGTCGACGTACAGCACGGCGGGCGTGTCGGCGCTGGCCGGACGAACGACGTGGGCGTCCCAGATCTTCTCGAACAGCGTGCGGGGCTTCATGCGGGTTTTCTTGCTTCCTCTCGGGCCAGGGGTTGGGCGGCAAGCGCGCGCGAAAGCGGCAGCTCCAGCGCGTCGGCCAGGGCTTCGGCGCTGGCCTCGATGATGTTCTGAGAGACGCCGATGGTGCTCCAGCGTTCTTCGCCGCGCGCCGCTTCGATGAGGACGCGCGTCTTGGCGCCGGTGGCCGCTTCCGGGTCCAGAATGCGGACCTTGTAGTCGACCAGGTGCACTTCCTTCAAGAACGGATAGAAATTGTTCAGCGCCTTGTGAAACGCGCCGTCGAGCGCGTGCACCGGGCCTGACCCGTCGGCCACCGTGTGAACGACGTCATCGCCCACGCGCAGCTTGACCGTCGCCTCGGCGAACATGTCGTTGCCGCGGCGGCGCTCTGAAATAACCACGACGTCCAGCACCTCGAACGGCGCCAGGTAGCCGGGCTGGCTGCGACGGGCCAGCAATTCGAACGAGCCCTCGGCGGCTTCGAACTGGAAGCCTTGGCTCTCGAGATCTTTGATCCGTTCGAGCAGCGCCTTCTCGTTGCCCTTGGCGTCGACGCCCAGCTCGGCGGCGCGCACGCGCACGTTGCCGCGGCCGGAAAGCTCGGACACCACGATGTGGCGGCGGTTGCCCACCCGCTCGGGCGGGATGTGCTCGTAGCTGGCGGTGACCTTCTCGACGGCGGCGACGTGCGCGCCGCCCTTGTGCGCGAAGGCCGAGACACCGACGTAAGGCGCGTGGGCGCGCGGCCGGATGTTGGCGATCTCGCTGATGGTACGCGACAGCTCGGTCAACCGAGCCAGATTCTCGTCGGGGACGCAGCGCCGATCCATCTTCAGCTGTAGCGCCGGGATGATCGAGATGAGGTTGGCGTTGCCACAGCGCTCGCCCCAGCCGTTGATGGTGCCTTGCACCTGCGTGCAGCCGGCTTCGACGGCGGCCAACGCGTTGGCCACCGCCATGTCGCTGTCGTTGTGGGTGTGAATGCCGAGACGCGTGGGCACGGCGGCCTTCACCTGGCTGACCACGGTGGCGATGAAGCTGGGCAAGCTGCCGCCGTTGGTGTCGCACATGGTGATCCAGTCCGCGCCAGCGTCGGCGGCGGCGCGACAAGCGGCGATGGCGTATTCGGGATCGGCCCGGTAGCCATCGAAGAAGTGCTCGCAGTCGTAGACCACTTCCTTGCCGTTCTTTTTCAGAAAGGCGATCGAATCGGCGATCATCGCCAGGTTCTCCTCGGCGGTGGTGCCGAGGACCTTGGTGATGTGCAGCAGCCACGACTTGCCGAAGATGCAGACCACCGGCGTGCCGGCGTCGACGAGCGCCTTCATGTTGGGGTCGTCCTCGGCGCGGCTGCCAGCCTTGCGCGTGCTGCCGAAGGCGGTCAGCTTGGCGTGCTTCAGGTTCAACGTCCTGGCGCGCCGAAAAAACTCCACGTCCTTGGGGTTCGATCCTGGATAGCCGCCTTCGATGAAGTGAATGCCAAAGGCGTCCAGCAGGCGCGAAATCTTCAGCTTGTCTTCAACCGACAGCGACAGCCCTTCGCTTTGCGTGCCGTCGCGTAACGTGGTGTCGAACAGATGGATTTGCATGCGGGTCCGAGGCTGAAACGACGTAGCCTATGAAACTTGGGCCCTGATCTCCAGGTTCATTTTTCAGGGGTTTTCTTCACTGTGATATCGGGGGCGCGGCCGTAAAGCGGCACCGCGCTGCTGAGGTCATCCGCCTCGCCGCGTCGGCGGCGAACCAGGCCCAGGCGGCCGATGGAGATCGCGGTCGGGCCGGCGACAATGAGGCGGCGCCAACCGGCCGCCGCCGCTGCCAGCGACGCATCCAGCGCGCCGGCGTAGCGATCGGCGCCGTTGCCGGCGATGACCACGCGCTGGCTGTCTTTCACCGAAGGCGCCAGCGTCTGCCGCGCGGCCTCGGGCAGCACCAGCGCGGGCCCGCCGACGGCGGCCACCAATTCGGCGCCGTCACGTCGATAAAGCCCGACGTGCACCGCGCCCTTGCCGCCGTCGATGCACGGCGCCGCCAGATCAACCTGCGCCGTCTCGGGCGACGAGAAAATATCCAGGGCCAGCGCCGCCAGCGACGACAGCAAGACCAGCGGCACCTCTGCCGGCATCGCCAGGCCCTTGGCCACCGCCAGGCCGACGCGCAGCCCGGTGAAGCTGCCGGGGCCGGCGCCGCAAGCGATCGCGCCCAAGGTCGACGGCGTGGCCCCGCACTCGGTCAGCGTTTCGTGACACAGGCGCAAAAGATTCGCCGAGTGCCGCGCGGCCGTCGCCTCGCGCGCTGCCAGCGGGCGGCCGTCTTCATCCAGGATCGCCACCCGCGCCGTAGGCGTGGCGCTGTCGAGACAGAGGATCATCATCGGGCGGGCTTTTACCGCGGCAGCAGATAACGAACCACGTCGTTGCGCAGGGCGAACAGCATCAACGTCGCCACCACCACCAGACCGACGTAAGAAGCGATCTCCCGCGCCCGCACCGACGGCGGCCGGCGCTTGAACAGCTCCAGCGTGAAGAAGACCAGCAAACCACCGTCCAGGATCGGCACCGGCAAGAAATTCAGCAGACCGAGGTTGATGCTGATGAGGGCCATCAGCCACAGGTATTGATCGAAGCCCTGCTCGGCGGCCACGCCGGCCACGTAGCCGATCATGATCGGCCCGCCCAGCGTCGACAGCGGCACGTGCCCGCGCAGCAGCTCCACAAAGCCGTGGGTCATGGCCATGATGATCTGGCCGGTGCGTTCGAACGAATGCCCGACGGCGTAACCGAAGCGATTGTTGATCGGCACCGGCGCCTCGGTCTTCCAGGCCAGCCGGTTCAAGGCCCCGAAGATCAGGTGCTCTTCTTCCTGGCGATAGGCGTCCAGCTCCGAGCGGACCTCTTGCCGAAACGAGGCGTCGTGGCGGACGCCGCCCGGGGAGACCCAGGCGATGCGAAATTCGTGACTGGGGTTGGCGGCCATCTGCTGGCGCAGCAGATCCCAGTGCGGGACGGGCTGGCCGTCCAGCTCCAGGATTTGATCGCCGCGGCGGATGCCGATCTGGTCGGCAGGGCTGCCGGGCTCGACCGAGAAGACGAAAAGTTCGGCCGAAAGAATGCCGGTCTCATAGCGGTGGTGCCCGATGCCGTCGAAGATCGCCACCGGAATGACCACCGCCGAGGCCGGCTGCTGCACCTCGATGTGCGCGAACGGTACGGACGAATAGCCGCCGCGCAGATACGTCAGGCGCAGCGGCGAGGCGCCGGTGTGCTCGACCGCCTTGCCGAACTCGGCCCAGGTGGCCACCGGTGTCCCGTTGACCGAGGTGACGAAGTCGAAGCTTTTCAAACCCGCCTGCGCCGCCGGCGAATTCGGATCCAGCACACCGATCTCGGGCAGGTGAAAGCGCGGCGAGACGCCGATCCAGCCGACGTTTTCCTTCATCCGCAGGGTGCCCACCCGTTCGATGCGCACCGGCGTGACGTCGCGCTCTTCCGATTCAGAGCCGCGGCGGATGCCAAAGCGCATGACCCGGCCGGTGCCGTCGGCGATGGTGCGTTCCAGCTCTTCCCAGTAGCGGATCTGTTTGCCGTCGACGGATTCCACCTTGTCGCCCGACAACAACCCGGCGCGCGCCGCTGGCAGATCGGGCAGCACGGTGCCGATGATCGGCGGCAGCAGCGTCCGCTGCCCGGCGTAGTGGACGAAATAAATGAACAGCGGCAGCAGCAGGTTGAACACCGGCCCGGCTATCACGATGGTGTAGCGCTGCCACAGCGGTTTGGCGGCCAGGGCGCGCTGGCGATCAATGGGTGGGATGGCCTCGGTGGGATCCTCGCCGAGGAGGCGCACGTAGCCGCCCAGCGGAATCAACGACAGCCGATATTCGGTCTCGCCCCAGGTCAGCCCCAGCAGGCGCGGCCCGAAGCCCAGCGAGAAGCGCAACACCTTGACGTCGAACAAGCGGGCGAAGACGAAATGCCCCAGCTCGTGCACCAGGATCAGCACGCCCAGCAGGGCCACCACGGCGGCCGCCCACAAAAGCAGGCTCATCGGGTTTTCATAGCACTTTGGCCGAAGACGCGCGCCTTCCGGTTACAATGACAGCGCCGTGAGAAAGCCCACCGCCACGCTGCCGCCCGATCACCCGGAGGTGGTGGCCGAGCGCCTGGCGGAGCTGGAACGGAAGATGGATCGCCTGCGCGCGCTGTACGAGAGCTTCTTCTCTGGCGCCGAGCGCCGACCGCCCAACACGCCTCGCCGCGAGATGAACCGCCTGATGCTGGAGACCCAGCAGCTTTCCATCCGCAACGTCGGCCTGCGCTTTCGTTTCCAGACCCTGTCACAGCGCTGGACCCTCTACACCACCTACTGGAACCGCACCCTGCGCGAGATCGAGGCCGGCACCTACCGCCGGGATCTGGCCAAGGCCTCGCGCCGCCTGGCCCGCCGCGGAGAGCCCCTGACCGAGTCGGAGGTGGTGGCATTGGGGATCCCGCTGACGCGGGCCAAGGCTTTCGTCGAACGGCAAAATCGTTACCTGATCCCACGCACCGACTTTGATTCCGAACGCACGGTCGCCGATGGAACGCCGCTGCCGCCCGCGCCGCTGCCGCGTGCGCCGCCGCCCGAAGTTCCCGGCCTCTCGGACGAGGACATCGCGGTTTTACACAAAAAATACAACGACGCGCTGAGCAGCCTGGCTGGCGAAGGCGACCAGAGCGAGCCCAAACGCCCGCCCATCAGCGCCGCCAAGTTGAAGGCCATGCTGGTGGCGCGCGTGCCGGCGATCTTGCAACAGCAAGGCGCGACCCGCGTCGCCTTCGACGTCGCCACCCGCGACGGCCGGGTGGTGTTGAAGGCCAAGCCCATCAAATGAGCGCGCTCTACGGCGCCGGCTTGGCTGCCTTCCTCGCCTTGGCGCGCGCGGCGTAGCTTACCGGCGACTTGAAGTCGATGCGTTCGTAGGGCAGGCCGGCCTTGGCGATCTGTGGTTCCACCTCGGCGCCGCGGCCGACGATCACCACCCACAGGTTGTCCGGATTCAGGAAGGTGGCGGCAGCGTCGCGGGCGTCCTTCAAGGTCACGCCGGCCATGCGCAACGGAAACTGGCGCACGTACGGCAAGCCCAGGCCGTGGAGATCGGCGGCGACGATGTTGGCCGCCACACCGTCGGCGGTCTGCAAGTTGAACGGATAGCTGCCGGCGTAAAAGCCCTTGGCCTTGGACAGCTCCAGCGGCGTCGGGCCGTCGCTTTTCATGCGGCGGATCTCCGCCACCGACGCGGTCAAGGCGTCCCACACCGACGCGTTCTTGGTCGACGCCTGGACCCGGAATGCGCCTTCGTACAGGCTGGCGCCGAATGACGATCCGATGCCGTAGGTCAGGGCGCGCTTGGCCCGGACCTCGGTCATCAGGCGCGACGAAAAGTCGGAGCCGCCCAGGACATAGTTCATCAGCGTCACCGCGTACCAGGCCGGATCAATGTGCTTGATGCCGCGGTGGCCGAAGATCAGCGTCGACTGCGTGAGGTCGGGGCGATCGACCAGCAGCACGCGGGTCATCTTCACGTCGGGGACCTTGAACACCGGACGCTCCGGCACCTCGGCGCGCTCCCAGCCACCGAAGGCTTTTTCCAGCTCGACGCGCAGCCGCACCGGATCCACGTCGCCGGCCACCGCCAGGATGGCGTTGTTGGGACGGAAGAAGGTCTTCCAGAAAACGACCAGTTGCTGTTGGGTGATCTTCTGGACGTCGTCGGGGGTCAGCACCCAGCCGTCGGGGTGCTTCTCGCCGAACAGCAGGTTGTCAAAGTGCTCGCTGGCCAGCTCCGACGGGTTGTCGTAACGACTGTTCAGCGCGGCCATCATCTGGTCGCGCACCTCGGGGAACTCGGCCTCGGGAAATGTCGGGCGCAGCAAGATGTCCGACAGTAGATCAAGGCACAGCGCGGAATCGCGCGACAGCGCCGCGCAGCTGGCGCCGGAGCTTTCGCTGCCCGACTGGGTGTCCAGCGTGCCGCCTACGAAGTCGATGGCCCGGGCGATGGCGTCGGCGCTGCGCGTGCGCGTCCCCTTGCGCAGCATGCTGACGGTGAACGACGACACGCCCAGCGTGCTGGCCTTCTCCTCGTCATAGCCGCCGGCCTTGATGGCCATGCTGAAGCTGACCACCGGCAGGTCCGGGCGCGCCACCACCACCACCTCGAGGCCGTTGCGCATCTTCCAGCGGTCGACCTTGGGCAGCGTCAGCTCGGCCGCCTGCGGAGGCGGCGGCGACTGGATCAGATCCTTGCGATCGCGCCAGTAGGTCGGCAACAGCGCCGCCTTGGCCTCGGCGCGCCCGGGCGCCTTGGGCGCTGATTCGTAGGTCACCTCGATCGAGGCGGGATTGCCGGCCGGCCGCGCCGCCGGACCGCCGCAGGCACCAAGCGCGATGGCCGCCGTCAGAATCAACCCGCTGGCGCCCCCTGCGCGCCCTGCTCGCGTCGCCGTCATTTGGATCCTCCCGGGACCACCGGCGCACTCAGCGGTCGCGGCTGCAGCGCCACGAAGGTCAGGTTGCTGTCGATCAAATACTTCGCCGCCACCCGCTGCACGTCCCTGGCGGTGACGGCCAGGTAGCGATTGGCGCCCTTCACGAACTCGCGCCAGTCGCCGAAGACGTATTGAAACTGGCCCAGCTGCGTCGCCACGCCGTCGACGGTTTGCAGGCCAAAGATGAACCCGGCGGCCAGCTGGTTCTTCGCCTTTTCCAGCTCGTTGCTGCTGACCGGTTCGTTGCGCACGCGGGTGATCTCGTCCATCAGCGCGCGCCGCACCTTGGCCTGGTCGCGATCGGGAAGATGGGCCGCATAGACGATGAACAGCCCCGGCGCCTCCATGCCCTCGGCGACGCCGCCGGCGGCGATGGCCAGGTGATCCTTGCGCACCAGCCGCTGGTGCAGGCGCGACGATTCACCGTTGGAAAGGATCGCCGCCAGAACCTCCAGCGGCGCGCTGTCGCGATCGGCGGCCGACGGGATGTGATACCCGCCGACCACCACCGGCACCTGCACCTCCAGCGACATGGTCTCGTTGCGGGGGGCGGTCTGGGGCGGTTCGCGCACGTAGGCGCGCGGCGGATCGGCGCCGCGAGCCAGGTGGCCAAAGTTTTCTTCCGCCAGCTTGCGCACCTCCGCCTCTTGCAGATCGCCGACGACGATCAGGGTGGCGTTGTTGGGCAGATAATAGGTGTCGTAAAACTGCTGGCAGTCGGCGGGCTGGACGTTCTCCAGATCTTCGATGGTGCCGACGGCGGTCCAGGCATACGGGTGCTTGGTGTAGGCCAGGGCACGAAACCGTTCGATGGCCTTGCCGATGGGGTTGTTGTCGATGCGCAGGCGCTTTTCTTCCTCGACCACCTGCCGTTCCGAATCGATGGTGGCGGGGAACAGCTTCAGCGAGCGCATGCGTTCCGCTTCCAGCTGCATGGCGAAGCCGACGTACGCCGGCGGGACCGTGTCGTGGTAGGCGGTGATGTCCTCGGTGGTGAAGGCGTTGACCTGGCCGCCGATCTCTTTCAGCAGGCGGGCGTGATCTTCCGGCGGCACGTGTTCTGAACCCTTGAACATCATGTGCTCGAACATGTGGGCCACGCCGCGCACGCCGATGTGTTCGTCCTTGGAACCGACGTGATAGAAAACCTGCACGGTGGCGATGGGCGCCTGGTGATTGGCCAGGAACAGCACCTTGAGACCGTTGCCCAGCTCCCACGATTTGACGTCCAGCTGCGGGGCCGCCACCGTCTTGCGAGCAGCGGCGGCGCGCGCCGTCCGCGCTGGCCCTGCCGCCAGCGCCAGGCATCCGGCCAGGAACATAAAACCCAACCAGTGTCGATCGCGCATCAGTGGGCGGGACTATGCCATAACTCCGGGTATGCCCGGCCGCGTGCTGACCGAGATCGTCGACAGCGAAGTCCTGCGCGACAACGCCCTCCACGATCCGAACGCTCGCCGCGCCGCCATCTGGCTGCCGCCGTCGTACGATCGCCAGCCCGACCGGCGTTACCCGGTCATCTACTGGCTGGCCGGATTCACCGGCACCGGCGAGATGCTGTTCCAGGGCAGCCCCTGGCAGCCGGGGTTGGGCGAGCGCCTGGATCGCCTGGTGGACACCGGCGCCATGGGCGAGGTCATCGTGGTCGCGCCCGATTGCTTCACCCGCCTGGGCGGCAGCCAGTACCTGGATTCGCCGGCCACCGGCCGCTACGAAACCCACCTGACCAGCGAGCTGGTGCCGTACATCGACCATCGCTTCCGCACGCGGGCGGCGCGCGAAGGACGCGCGGTGGGCGGCAAATCGTCGGGCGGGTACGGCGCGCTGGTGCTGGCCATGCGCCACCCGACGCTCTTCTGCGCGCTGGCCTGTCATTCAGGGGACGCCTACTTTGATCTGGCGGTCATCCCCGACATCGCCCGGACCGTGCGCACCCTGCGCAAACACGGCGGCGTCGAAGGATTCCTGGTCTATTTCGCCCACGCGGTCAGCAAAGGCCACGACGACATCACCACCATCATGATGCTGGCCATGGGCGCCTGCTATTCACCCGACGCCAGTCGGCCGGCCGGCATCGCCCTGCCCTTCGATCTCGACACCGGCGAGCTTGACGAAGCCATCTGGCGGCGCTGGAAGGCGTGGGATCCGACGGAGATGGTGAAGGTCACCCCGCACGCCACGGCGCTGGCGCAGTTGAAGCTGTTGTTCATCGACGCCGGCACGCGCGACGAGTACGGTCTGGATCTGGGCGCGCGCATCCTGTGCCGGCGGCTGCGCGATCTGGGCATCGCCTTCGAACACCAGGAGTTCGACGACGGCCACCGCGGCATCCCCTATCGATACGACGTGTCCCTGCCCAAGCTGGCGGCGGCCATCGGCGCCACGCCGCCGCCGTGAGCGCGCAATGAGCGAGCGGCGGCGTCCGGGCGAGCGGCTGCGCCTGGCCTGCGTCGACGTCGACGAGGATGGCGCGGGGATCTGCCAGGCCGCCAATACCGACGGTGGCGCCAGCGTGGAAGCCGCGGTCGCCGCCAGCACCGTCCTGGTGCCGGGCGCGCTTCCCGGTGAACGGGTGATTGCGACGGTCAGCCACGCATCGCCGCACCAGCCGCGCGCGTGGGCCGCGCTGGAGACCATCGACGTCGCGTCGGCGGCGCGGCGGGCGCCGATGTGCCCAGCGTTTGGATCGTGCGGCGGCTGCCGCCTGCAGCACTGGGAGCTCGCCGCGCAGCGCGCTTGGAAGACCCAGCAAGTGCGCGCGGCGCTGGCGACGCATCCCGCGCTGGCCACGATTCCCGTCGCTGCGTGCATGCCGTCGCCGCACGATCTCGGCTATCGCAACAACGCCAAGTTGGTCTACGGGCGCGACGCGGCCGGCGCGCTGGTGCTGGGGGCGTACGCCCCGCGCTCGCACGAGGTCGTCGACCTGGCTGGCTGCCGCCTGGTCGAGCCGGCGCTGGACGCGGCGGCGGTGGCGCTGCGGGTGGCGCTGGTTGCGCACGACGTGATCCCGTACGACGAGCGCCTCCTGCTGGGCGACCTGCGCTATGCGGTCCTGCGCGCCAACCACCGCGGGCAGGTGCTGGCCACGCTGGTCACCGCGCGCCGCGAGTGGAACGCCGGCGCGGCGGTGGCCGCCGATTTTCGCGCCCGCTGTCCCGCCGTGGCCGGCGTGGTCCACAACGTCAACCCGACCCGCGGCAACGTCATCTATGGCGACGAAGAGGTGACGCTGTCCGGACAGCCGACGTTGGACGAACAGATCGGCCCGGTCGCACTGCGCCTGTCGTCGCGCGCTTTTTTCCAGGCCAACCGCGCGGTGGCCGCGCTGGCCTACGCGCACATCGCCCGTGCGATCGCCGACGCCGCGGCGACCGTCGGCGCGCCCGTCGTCGATTGCCTGGTCGACGCCTATTGCGGGGTGGGCGGCATCGCCCTTGGCGCCGCCGCGCAGGCGCGCACGATCGTCGCCATCGAATCCAACGCCGCGGCCATCACCGACGCCACCGCCGCCGCGCGCGCCGCCGGCGTGTCGAACGTGCACTTCGTGGTGGCCGACGCCGCCGCCGGCCTGCGCGCCGTCGATCGGGCGGACGCCGTGGTGGTCAACCCGCCGCGCAAAGGCTGCGCCCCCGCCGTGATCGCCGAGGTGCTACGCCTGCGCCCGCGCTTGATCGCCTATCTCAGCTGCGCACCCGACACCCTGGCTCGCGATCTCGCCGCGCTGGTCGCCGGCGACGCCGGCTACCGGATCGAATCGGTCACCCCGTACGACATGCTGCCGCACACGCCGCACGTCGAAGTGCTGGCCATGGCTAAGCTAATCTAATGCCGCCGCCCGCCCTGAAAACAAACAGCCTGAGCGATGCTGCCAACGCCCGGGCCGAAACTGATCGAACCGTTGATGATGGTTCTTGCATGCAGCCGTTGGCGGTCGGAGACGATCCTACACGCCGCTGATCTGGTAGTCGCCATCCCGATCTACGGCATCACCACTCATTCTCGGTGACCGTGTCCGCATCGCCACGGCGGAGTAGGCACGTCAACGCTATGAACACGGGCGGGCGCCACTCTCTCTTTCTTGCTTCTTGCTTTGCAAAATCGGTGTGAAGAAACCAGGCGCTCACGCGTTGCTGATCGGTGGTTTCGGTCGCCGGTCTGCCGCACCATGTACGGCCGTGACCACCTCAAGACCGGACTTCGCGGCAGCGTTCGCTCGAACAGTCTCAGAACAAGTCTCAGAGCGGGCAACTCCACCGCAGAGTCGAAAAAGGTCCATCAATACACGCGCACACCTGGGCAGGCCCGGGAAAGAATGGGTTCTCGACAGGCAGAGAGACGGAGCATCCAACCGGATAGCGTTGACCATCGCCAATACCACTGCCGTCCCACCCCCACAACATCGGCAATGGAGCCCCGCATCCGCCCGCCAGGACGGCTGGTAATGGCGCACAATCGAAGCAGGGTTTCGCCGGAAGTGTCCGACCGACGGGAACGGGACACGTAGGCGTTCCGGCACCCGAATCTTCGTTCGCATTCTGTTGCTCGTCCGCAGCAGCGTCGGACGTGTCTCTCGCTGGAAGAAGCGTAGACCCATCGCAACCATTGTTGACAACGAGTGCCAAGAAAATTGGCGTGTGGCGGATCAAAAGCTTCAGGCTGCGCGGCACGTAGATGGTCCTAGACATGATCAGCGACAAAGAGAGCAAAGCATAGGCCATGTCGGAAGGTGCGCGCGGAGCAAGGTGAAAAATCGCAGGGCCCGGCAATAAATAGGCATTAGGCCGGTTCGGTTTCTGCGAATCGTACGCGGATCTGTCAAGCGATGCGTCCCTCCCCATTGCAGTGGTGGATTGCGTGGGGCGCTCCACTTATTCCAGTGGCGCGAGGATGCGACGAGCTCGGTCCTGGAAATTCCGACGACGTGGTCAGGTTTGTGTGCGACGTTGCACCGGACTGCTACAACACAGCTTGGACTGACAATTGTGTGGCGCTCGGGAAATCGGTGGCTAATTTTGTACCGCCCGGAACGTTTGAAACCCGTTCGGGTCGCGGTCACTTCTGATAGGCAGCAATGTGGCCAAAAGAGAACGCCAATTGTGGCGCTCCAGTTCGGGCGCCACATTTGGCATTGGGTCAGGCGAATGCGATTCTGTTTCGTCGCTCGCGCCGCCGTCGGCGCTGGGCTGGAGGGTCAACGCACAGGTCCAGGTGGACGTGCAGCTATCGCCTAGCATCAGGTCGGCGGTGTCGCACATGTCTCGCATCGTATCGGCGCGGGTAACTTGCAATGTGAACGCATAGTCGGCCGTCATAGTCAGTATCGACGTCACGTCACGCTTAAACGTGCACATGGATGGCGCCGCCGCCGAAATCATCGTGCTTGAAGTCAACGTCCCCATGTTTTGGGAGATTTTTCCGGCCCCTAAAGACGGCACCGGCGGATCGCCGGCCACGTTCCCGAGAGTGGTGTCTCCCGAGACGTTGTCTATGGTCAGGGGCAGCGCCACGCCAATCAGCCCGTCGTCGGGAGGGCCCATCGGCTTGTCGACGCCGATCTGGCATCCGTCATCGACGTTGCTGGCCGAGTTGATGACGTAGTTTCCCGTCACCACGGCGAACAGGAGTCCGGCGCCTCCCGTTCCACCGGTGCCGCTTGTCCCACCGGTGCCGATGTCACCGTCGGAATTGTCCGAGCTGGTACTACCGCACGCGCCTACCAGGATCGCGAGGCTTGCGATCAAGAAAATTTTGTTAGGCATGATCTCTGGTTCCTTTTGTCCCAGGGCTAGAACGAGCTGGCGCCCGTCGTGACTTTCTTGGTCGCCGCGTCGACCTTCTTCTGTTTGGCCGTGGGCGCGGGTTTGCTGGCCGCTTTCTTCGCGCCGCGGGTCGGAGCTTTTTCCTCGGCAGCAACCGGCGCCGGGGCGGGCCCGGCGGCGGCCGCCGCCACCTTCGCCTGCAGATCTGTCACCTGGGCTTGCAACCCCGTCACCTGGGCCTTGGCGGCGTCGAGCTGGGTCTTCAAACTGTCACGCTCGGCGGTGACGGCGGTGAGGTTCGCCTTGGTGGCATCCAGCTCGGCCTTCGACTGATCACAACCGATGAGCATGAGCGGCAGGGCGGCCGCGATTACGAGCGCCAGATAACTATCGCGAATCTTCATGGTGCCTCCTTGTAGGTCGGTCGGTCTTTATTCGGTCTTTCGACTGGGGCTGGTCGCTGTTTGTTCAACCATCGGAAGCGAACCATCAGGGCTGGCCTGAATAGCGCGCAAGGTAAAGCCCATCCCTCCGACGGACAAGGGCCAATTTCGGGGAGCCGCGAAAGATATTGCGGCGTCGACGATGGTCTGAGCTGAACCCTACGGCCCGCCGCCGAAGAGATCAGCCGCGTTGGGCATGCCCGCGCCGATTGCGCCCACGTCGTTGCCTGCCCCGCCCGCCGGATCGCCGGCGTCGATGGCGGGGCTGCCGGTCTGCGGCGTGTAGTTCGTGCGGTAGATCTTCAGAATCTGGCCGACGGTGGTGGTGCGCTGCCAGATCGCCGAATCGTCGATGTCGAATGGACTGGTTGGCGGCGGCGACTTCAGCATCGGGTTGACCTCGCCGTTGGTGCCGCCGAGATCGTGCGCCGGCTTGCGGTTGTCGGAGTAGTTCGTCGTCTGCGGGTTGAAGAACAAGTTGTAGTCGGCGGTCAGCGTGCCGGTCTTCAGGCTGACCGTCGGCGCCTTCGGCACGTTCATGATGAGGTTCGAGTTCAACGTCATCTCGGCGTCGCCAACCAGCACGGCGGTGACCACGATCGGCCCGTTCTGAGCGTCGAAGGTGTTGTTCACGATGCGCACGCCCTTCGGCGTGTAGATGCCCAGGATGCCGGCGATGTCGTTGTCACCGCCGACGAACAGGTTGTGGTGGATGTAGCTGTTGCTGTGATCGGCCCACAACCATTCGTGGCCGGCCTGGACGACCAGGTTGTAGCGAAACTCGCAGCCCACCCCGCGCACCGGCCACGAGCTGTCGCGGATGACGTTGTGCTCGACGACGATGGTGGACGATCCACCGAGCTCGAAGTTGCTGCCCTGGCTCCAGCCGCCGCGGAAGACGTGGTGGCTGTAATTGCGGCGCACCTGGCTGTTCTTCGAGTTCTCCATGAAGATGCCGACGCGCGGACCGATGAGGACGTTGCTGTCGGCGTCGGTGTCGCCGCCCACCAACCAGTTGGACGCGTTCTCGAACGCTGCCCACCCGGCGCCGACGTTGTTGCCCGCGAAGACCTTGGCCCCCATCGAGCTGCCGTTGACGGTGAAAGCGGGGAACGAATATCCGGGCGCCCCGGCCGGCCCCGGCTCCTGCCCGAGGGGCTGGCGCATGTTCGACCGGAAGGTGTTCCCTCGAATCGACGCCGGCGCGGTGCCGTTGATGGTCAACTGGACCGTGCCGGTGCTGTCGATGATGCTGTTCTCGATGGTCACCGCGCCCGACGTGGTGACGTTGATGCCAGGGTTGATCGCCGACGTCGAATCGACGACGTTGAAGAGGTCGACGTACTTCAACGTGAGCGGTCCGCTGACGTTGTCGCCCATGGACAGAATGCGGTGGCCGTTGCCGTTCAGGCGAATGCGGCCGGCGGCGGTGCCGGTCAGCTCGTACCCGGTGGCGCCGGTCAGCACCACGTCGGCGGACAGCTCGACGGTCTTGGAGTAGGTGGGCGGGGCCACGACGTTGATCAGCATCGGCGTGCTGTCCAGGACCTCGTCGGGTTTCAGGTAAATGGCGCGGATGGAAACCCGGTGCGGGCCGGCGGCGATGCCGGTGGCGTAGCCTTTGAATACGGCGAATTCGGCGTCGCTGCCGGCCTGTTCCAGGACCATCTGATCGTCGACGAAGAACTGCGCCTTGGACGCGTTCAGGCCGTGGCCCGGCGTCGGCGAGTTGGTGTCGACGTTGCGATCGAACCCGACGCCGATGAGCCGCAGACTGGCCGGCGCGGTGAAGGTCTCGCCGCCGGTGGGCGAGACCATCTCGGCCTTGCGCACGCCCGAGGTGGCCGGGTTCTGTCCCAGCACCACCGCGGTGGTCGACGTGCTGGTGCCGTGG
This sequence comes from Polyangia bacterium, assembly GCA_036268875.1. GTDB lineage: Bacteria > Myxococcota_A > Polyangia > Fen-1088 > Fen-1088 > DATKEU01. The sequence goes on from DATATI010000029.1 coordinate 185,598, forward strand.
GCGTTGGTGGCCGACAGTGTGAAGATGGTCGTGGCGGTCACCATCGTCATCGTCATCGTGCCGGTGACGGCGCCGACGCCCTGATCGATGCTGAGGCTGTCAGCGTCGGTGACGTTCCAGGTCAGCGTGACCATCCCGCCACCCGCCGGCAAATTGGGCGGCGTGGCCGTGAAGGTCAGGATCGCCGGCTTGCCTGGCATGGGCATCGAAGCCCCGCCCGTACCGGCGGCGTTGCCACCCATGCCGTTGCCGCCGCTACCCATGTCACCGCCGGTGCCGGAAATCCCGCTGCCGCCGGTGCCGCTGCCGCTGGAGCCGCCGCTGCCGGAGCTATCGCCGCCGGTGCCACCGGGCGTGGCGCCCGAACCGCTTTTGCTGCAGCCGAAAGCACCCGCGCCGAGGAGCCCCACCGCCATCAACCCGCACGCGATCCCCATCGAAAACCCCGAGCGCTTGCTTATGAACATCTTGACCCCTTGTGAATTGGTACGGCTCGGCCGGGCGGAAGAATCAGAATTTCTGCGCGGACAGTTTAGCATGGGCCATCTTCCAGAAACGGGCGGCAGCCATCGATGAAAATGAGTCTTGTTCAACCGCGTTCAAAGTTGGAACGTCCATCCGCAGCCAATTTCCGGAAGAATCCGCGCTGGGGGCGTTGTTGACCCATGTGGTTTCAGTGACTAGCCTCGAAGGTGTGTTGGTTTCCGTGTTGTTTGATCGGGGTGGACGACGCCTGGTGAGCGCCGTTTCGTCAGCCGGCAAGTGGGCGGTTGTGGGTGGATGTTTGTTGGCGCTGAGCCTGCTAGCCCGGCCCGCCCATGCCGACGACCACGTCGTCGCACCCGGCGACACGCTGGAGATGCAGGATGATCTGGTGCTGGCCGGCGCTGACAACCTGACCGTTGGCGGTCCGGGCGCGCGCGCGGCGATTCACGGCAATGGCCACTCGATCATCGCGCTGTCCAGCGACACCGACCATTGGACCGGCCACGTGACGATTCAGAACACCGACGTCACCGGTATCGGCACCGCCACCGTCTACGGCATGGACATCAACGGCGTGATGACCTCGGACATCACCATCGAAGACACCGTATTCTCGAAGTCGGGCGCGCTGCACCTGACGGTGGCCGATGATTCCACGTCATCCATTCGCCGCAACACCGTGCTGGCCGATTCGCTGGTGCCGGCGGTCGAGGCGCTGGCCGATTCGCGCCCGGCCATCGAGATCGACGGCCCCACCGGCATGGGCCAAAAGTTTTTCCAGGGCAACCACATCTACAAATCGTGGGTGACGTTCCACGAGGTGATCAACTGGCTGATCGGCGGCGATACCCCCGCCGATTCGAACATCGTCATCGGCACGCGCGCGGGCATCGTCGTCGATCTCTGCACGAACATGGTGGTGCGGGGGAATTACATTCACCTGATCCCGCCGTTCGTCGGATGGAACCAGGTCTCGTCGTTCACCTCGACCGGCGTCGGCAACCTGGTCGAGCACAACATCATCCGCGGCGGCAACTGGCTGGTGCACGCCACCTCGGGCACCGAGTTTCGTTACAACATCTTCGGCGATTCATACGAACGACCGTGGCTGCTGCTGACCACCACCGATGAATGGCTGGTGCACCATAACTTGTTCATCCGCAACGACCGCGATCCCAACCCGACGCCGGTCGACGGGATCGGCATTGGCGGACCGGGCAATCCCAACGACCCGACGATGGTCCAGCTTGCGACCGATCAGATCTACAACAACACCCTGGACGGCGGCGGCGAGTGCCGGGCCCTGACCAGCGGCGCGGTGTCCGTCGGCCCGGGCGGGATCTTGCCCAGCCTGCGCAACAATGTGATCACCCGCTTTCGCGCCAACATCGGGCCGGCGACGGCGATGGTCCACGGCGGCCGCGACAGCATGAACTACTTCGAGGTGGCGCAGACTCCGCCGGTGGCGCGCCTGGCCTATGCCGACTACAACCTCTTCAACAACCCGGACGCCTTCATCGTCGACAACTACTCGGTCGGCGTGGCAGGCAAGACCGAACGCGTGGACCCGGGCTTTGCCGCCAACGACGTGATGGTGGGCGGCCCCGTCAACCAGCAGGTCGATCCGCAGTTCACTGGCCCCATCCCCTACGATTTTCCGTACGGCGACGACGACATCGAGATGGGCAAAGCCACCGTCTGTCAGATGCTGGCCTTCTACCGGCAGATCTACACACCGGCGCCGGGCAGCCCGCTGATTGATTCGGGCGATCCGGCCGACGGCCCAGGCACGGATATCGGCGCCATCGGCGCCGGCATGGCGCGCGACGATGATCTGTTCGGCAAGCTCTGCCCCGACGGCGACATCGGCATGCCGTCGCTGCCGCAATCCACTTACGAGTGCACGCCGATCGGCGGCAGCCACGGCATCGCCAACACCCAGACGGTGCCGGACTCGCCCGGGTTCATCTGCGTGTGCGAGGCCGGCCCGGCGCCCGGCCGCCTGTCTCTGCACGTGTTGGCGGCGATCGGGATTTGCGCCGGGACCTTGCGCCGGCGCCGATCCAGACGAAAATAGACTGCACAACGAATGCGTGAAGGTACTGGGGCGCGGGCGCGGCAATGCGGCCGATGGTTGATCCGCGCGCTGGCGCTGGGTGTCCTTTCGTCGTCTCTGCCGCCGTTCGCCGGCGCGCAGGCGGCGCCACCCGCGCCGCGCGGTCCGCACCCGCGTTTGTTCTTGTCGCCGCCGACGCTGGCGGCGCTGAAGAAGAACAGCCACCAGGCCAAATCGTGGGCCGCCGCCGCCGTCGAGCGCTGCCGCGACGTCGCCCAGAACCCCGACCGTTACAAACAAAGCGGCTATCAAGGCGCGGACTGGTCGGTGGCGGCGTCGTCGTGCGGGCTGGCCTTCCAGATCACGCGCGATCCAAAGATGGCGGCGGCCGGCCTCAAGCTTTGGCGCGCGCTGCTGGAAGACGTCGACACCATCGGCGACAAGAAGGCCTGCGCGCCCGGCAGCCCGCCCGAGAACGCCACGCACGCCATCTGGCGCGACACCGGTTACGCCATTCGTTTCATCGGCCCGCACGCGGCGCTGGCCTACGACTGGCTGCACGACGCCCCCGGCGCCGACGAAGCCTTGCGCAAGCAAAGCCGCGGCTGCTTCGCCGCCTGGCTTGGCTGGTACGACAAGGACGGTTACCTGCGGACCACGCCGGGCGCGAACTATCACGCCGGGTATGTCCTGGCCAAGGCGCTGATCGCCGTCGCCACCGCCGGCGAGGATCCGGCCGGCGACCGCGCCTTTTCTGAAACCGTCGACGAGCTGTTCGGCAAACAGATCATCGGCCAGGGCCTGGCGGGCGCGAGTGGCAGCGTCGGCCAGCCCGCCGGCGCGCTGGTGGGCGGCGACTGGCCGGAGGGCTGGCAATACGGCCCGCTCAGCGTGCTGGAATACGGGATGGCCGCGCGCGCGCTGGAAGAAAACGGCGCTCCGTTGCCGGCCATGCACCGCTGGGCCGACGACGTCGTCGTGCGCGCGCTGCACGGCCTGGCGCCGACGGGCGATCGCGCGTATGTCGGCGGCGACACCGGCATCGAGACCTATTCGCTGCCGCGCAACCCGTCGACGCTGCAGGTGGGGTTGCTGGGGCCGGCCAGCGAGCGCGCCGCCGCCTGGGCCTCCTTCGCCATTGGCAAGAACCCGCCGCACAAAGAAGCGTCGCCCGCGCTGGAAGCGCTGGCCGAGGCGCGCACCCCGACGCCGCAAGATTACCGGGTCGGCGCGCCGCCCACCTGGTTTGTCGCTCGGGGCACGCGCAACGTTTACGCCCGCAGCGACTGGAAAGACGGCGCCGCCTGGGCGGTGTTCACGTCGGCGCCGCGCCTGGTGCCGGATCACCAGCACCCCGACGCCACCAACTTTGTCTTCTCGCGCGGCGCTGACGATCTGATCGTCGACACCTCGCCGTACGGCGTGCGCTCGACGTTGACGTCGAACGCGCTGACCGTCGATTCGGCCAACGTCGGCGGCGACTACCGCCCCAGCCAGACGCCGTGGAGCGAGGCCGAGCTGCGCTGGGCGCGCGCCACCAAATCGGGCATCGTCGCCGCCCGCGGCGACTTTCACGGCGCCTACCGCGTGCAGGAGACCCCGTCGGACATTCCCTTCGCCCAGCGCGACTGGGTGTTCTTGCCGGAGGGCGAGATCGTCACAGTCGATCGGGTCGACACCGGTAGCCCGAATCGCAAGCTGTACCTGCGCTTCCGCACGCCGGCGCACCTGACGATGGCCGCGGATCGCAAGACCGCCGCCGGCACGTTCGGAAAATCGAAGGTGGCGATCCACATCGTCGCGCTGTCGGGCGGCACGCCGGCCCTGCGCGTGCCGGCGGTGCGCGACTGTGAAGGCGTGCCGTTCGGATCGTGCAACCGCTCGCGCGCCCGCATCGACGAATACGCCGTCGAGCTCCCCGGCCCGGTGGCCAGCGCCGTCCACGTGATCGACGGGATCAAACACGAAGACGCCCCCGCCGACGTGAAGGTCGAACGCCCGAACGGCCTGCTGGGCGTGACGGTCAAGCGCGCGGGGCTGACCCCGGTGACGGTGATGACGTCCGGACAGTCGTCGGCGCGGACCCCGTCGACGTTCACGTATCCGGTCGACTCCGGCGCGGCCACCCGGCACATCGTTTACGACGCCCCGGAGGACGACCACGGCCGCTCGACCGTGAAAGCATCCGCGCGCGGCGGGCAGTGCCTGATCGAGATCGCCGCAGGCGGCGCTTTCGTCGGCCACCCGTTGATCTTCAGCGTCGCCCCGGCTGGCGCTGGCTGCACCGTCGCCGAAGATCCGGACGCGCCGGCCGCGCGGCCGTAGGCTCCGAGATCAGGCCGAATGCTTCGTGCCGAGCACGACCGCCGTGGTCACGATCCAAAGCAGGATGGTGATGATGAGCGGCCGATCTTTCAGAAACACTTCTTCCGGGCTGCCGCCGGCGTTCTGGCTGTGGGCCAGGAACAGATAACGAAACAGCCCGAAGATGACGAACGGGATGGTCAACATCATCGGGTTGTTGCCCTGCCCGCCCTGCACCGCGAAAGACGCCGAGGTGAACGTGTACAGCGAGTACGCCATGATCGTCGACGAGGCGACGATGCTGGTGAGGCTGTCCAGCAGCGACGGCGTGTACATGTGCAGGATCTTCCGGTGCGACGCCGCCCCGCCCTCCAGCAGCACCAGTTCATTGCGGCGCTTGCACAGGCCCAAGAACAGCGCGCCCAGCAGCGTGACCGTGTAAAGCCAGGGCGAGATCACCGCGCCGATCACCACCGCCCCCGACACCGCGCGCATCACGAAGCCCAGCGCGATGATGAACACGTCCAGCAACACCACGTTCTTGAGGATGAAGATGTACCCGAACTGCATCAGCAGGTATGCCGCCACCACCGCCGCGAAGCCGGGACTGAGAAGATAGCTGGCGATCAGGCACAGCGGCATCAGGACCAGCGCCGCCCCGATGGCCACCGACTTCGGCAGGTCGCCCGAGGCGATCGGCCGGTTGCGCTTGGTCGGGTGCTGGCGATCTTTCTCCACGTCGAGGACGTCGTTCAACAAATAGACCGAGCTTGAGACGAGCGAGAACAACCCGAACGCCGCCACCGACCGCCGCAGGTACTCCCACATTTCTGGCGAAAACGGCCGCCAGCGTTCGTTCATGGTGAAGACGAACCCGGCGAACAGCAGCAGGTTCTTGATCCACTGCTTGGGCCGCATGGCCTTCAGCAGACTGAGCGGCAATGGTCGACGAGAGGCCATGACGCGCAGATCCTATCATGGGCGCTCGCTTCGCTCGCTGCCGAGCGCGAGGCGTCAGCGGACCGGCGTGCGTGTGACGGCGATGAAGATGATGCCGACGATGATGAGCGCGATCCCGAACCACTGGCCGCCAGCGATTCGTTCGCCCAACAGAATGACGCCGGCCAGGCAGGTGGCGATGGCGGTCGCGCCGATCACCACGGGGTAGGAGAACGACAGGTTGGTCTTGCCCAGCACCAACACGTACAGCAGCGTGCTGAGGCCGTAGGCGACCACGCCGCCGGCCAGCGGGACGTTCACCAGGCTGCGTCCGGCGCCCAGCTTCAGCAGGCTCTGCGCGACGGTGTTCAGAACCACGATCGCCGCCATCAGACCCCAGGTTGTTGCGCCCACCTGCATGGCGGCGAATCTACCCCAGTTCCGTCGGAGCCACGGAATTCTTCGGCAGGCCTGGTCTAGCGGTCGCGCAGCCAGCCGAAGGTGCCCTCGCCGAACCCGAACGCGCCAGCCACCGACAGGGCCAGGAAGCTGCGCGCGGTGGAAGGATACGACGCCAGATCGCTCTGCGAGCCGCGCACGCTGTAGTTCGAGTAATCCAGCGCCACCGTGATCGGCACGCGCTCGAAGAGGTACGACAGCGAAGCGCCGAACGAAAAAGTGTCGAACACCCGGGTGGCCACCGCAAAGTGTTCCTGCGCCGTCACCCGCCGGGAGTAGGCGTACCCGCCCAGGCCGCTCAGCAGCAGGTTCTGGCGCTTGGTCAGCGGCAGGGCCAGGCGCAGCGTCACCGCGTCGGTGATCAGCGCCTCCGGCGCGTACACGTTGACCGACGGCGCTTGCGACACCGTCAGGGTGGCGAACCACGGCACCAGTTGATACGACAGCGTCGCGGCCCCGGCGGGCGCCATCGCCACCGAATGGGTTTCGATACCGTAGAACGCGACCACCCCGCCCTGCACTTCGGTGCTGAGGCGGGCGGAGAAATCCCGCCGCCAACCGGCCAGCACCTGCGTGCTGATCACGCTGCCGTTCAAGTACGCCGTGGTCGGATCGGTCGCCGGGTCCAGGCGAAAGAACTCGCCCGCCGTGACGGCCAGCGAATAGGTGTCCTTGCCGACGATGCGATCGCGGCGCACGCCGGCGCCGACGGTCAGCACCTCGGGCAAGGGCGGGCCCGAGATCGATGACGAGTACGCGGCCGACAGCGACTGCAGCCAGCGATCGTGGCCGGTTGGCTGATAGGCCAGGTTCTCGCTGGCCGAAAGGTTGAAAAGCTCGGTGGCGGCCGCCGCCACCGTCGGCATGATCGTCATCGTGCCCGCCGAGTACGGGTTGATGAACCCGATGTTGGTCGTCTTGAACACCGACGCGTTGGCCAGCAGCGACATCGTCGTGTGCCCTGACACGTTGATCGTCGACGAGATGAGGCCGGTGTGCCCGGTCGAATTGAGCTCCGACGCCTGCGGATAGCGGGTCAACGTGAAGGCATAACCGAAACGGTTGGCCACCCGACCCCCGTTGAAGGTGAGGCCGGTGTTGAGAACGAACGACCCGAACTCCAGTCGTCCGGTGCCGATCGCCGGATCGTCCGGCTGGCCGTAGAGCTTGCTGTCGGCGACGCCGGCGGCGACGCGCGGGCTGATGTCAAGGACGGTTGCCGCCGCGGACCCTTGTCCCAGCCAGCACGACCACAGAAGGATCGCGCCTGCGATCCGCGATCCGCCTTTCATCAACGCAGCCCAAATTAACACGAACCCGCGCCCGGCCGCGCTAACCGTGCCCGACGCCACCGGTGGCCGAGCGGCGCCGTTACAGGATGTACTGGGACAGATCCTCGTCCTTGAGGATGCCGTCCAGCCGTTCGCGCACATAGCCGGCGGTGATGGGGATGGTCACCTGCCCCAGTTCGGGCGCCTCGAAGGCCAGATCGTCCAGCACGCGTTCCATGATGGTGTGCAGGCGCCGGGCGCCGATGTTCTCCATGCGGGCGTTGACCATGGTGGCGATGCGCGCGATCTCGGCGACGGCGTCGGGCCGGATGTCCAGGGTGACCTTCTCCGTCGATAACAGCGCCGTGTACTGCTTGGTCAGGGCGTTCTCGGGCTCGGTCAGGATGCGCACGAAGTCGCTGTCCGACAGCGATTCCAGCTCAACCCGAATGGGAAAGCGGCCCTGCAACTCTGGAATCAGGTCTTTCGGCTTCGAGACGTGAAAGGCCCCGGCGGCGATGAACAGCACGTGGTCCGTCTTCAAGGCGCCGTACTTGGTCGATACCGTCGAGCCTTCGACGATCGGCAACAGATCGCGCTGCACGCCCTCGCGCGAGACGTCCGGCCCGTGGCCGCCACTACCCTCGCGGCCGGCCACCTTGTCGATCTCGTCGATGAAGATGATGCCTGCCTGTTCGGCGCGGCGGACGGCGTCCTTGGTCAGGCGCTCCATGTCGATCAGCTTGGCCGCTTCCTCGTCGGTCAGCGCGTCCATCGCCTCGGGGACGGGCAGGCGGCGGCGCTTGGTGCGCTTTGATCCCTGCGGCAGCATGTCGCGCAGGTTCAGCACCATCTCTTCCATGCCGGTGCCGGAGAACACGTCGATCACCGACTGCGGCGCGTCCGCGGTGTCGATCTCCACCATCTTGTCGTCCAGCTTTCCCTCGCGCAAAAGCTTGCGCAGGTTCTCGCGGGTGGCGTTGTCGGGCGTGGTCGACGACGAAGACGGCGGCTCGGGATTGGCGTACGTCGGCCCGGGCAGCGGGATGGCTCCGCCCATCGTCGACGGCGGCGCGCCCGGCGTGGGCCGCGCGCGCGGCGCCGGCGGCAGCAGCACGTCCAGCAAACGCTCCTCGGCGTTCTCGCGGGCGCGCGGGCGCAGGCGTTCGCGCTCCTCGTCGCGCAGCATGGACACGGCGGTCTCGGCCAGATCGCGCACCATCGAATCGACGTCGCGCCCGACGTAGCCCACCTCGGTGAACTTCGACGCCTCGACCTTGACGAACGGCGCGCCGGCCAGCTTGGCCAGGCGGCGCGCGATCTCGGTCTTGCCCACGCCCGTCGGGCCGATGAGCATGATGTTCTTGGGGGCGATCTCGTCACGCATGGGCGGCGCCACCTGCTGCCGGCGCCAGCGGTTGCGCAGGGCCACGGCCACGGCGCGTTTGGCCGCCTTCTGCCCCACGATATAGCGATCCAGCTCCTCGACGATGGCCCGCGGGGTCAGGTCCTGGACGCGCTTGTTTTGCGATGGCGGTGACGGCGGTGGCGACTGTGACATGGCGGCGATCTCAGAGCTCCTCGATCAAATGCTTTTCGTTCGTATAGATGCAGATCTCGCCGGCGATGGCCAGGGCGCGTTCGGCGATGGCCCGCGCCGGCAGGTCGGTCGCCGTCAACAGCGCGCGCGCCGCCGCCAGCGCGTACGACCCGCCCGAGCCCACCGCCGCCGCGTCCCCGTCGGGTTCGATGACGTCGCCGGTGCCCGACAGCAGCAGGGTGTTTTGATGATCGGCCACCAGCAGCAACGCCTCCAACCGGCGCAAGGCGCGATCGGTGCGCCAGTCCTTGGCCAGCTCGACCGCGGCGCGCATCAGGTTGCCGCTGTATTCCTTGAGGCGCGCCTCGAATTTCTCAAACAGCGTCAGCCCGTCCGCCGCCGAGCCGGCGAACCCGGCCAGCACCTTGCCGTCGTTCAGGCGGCGAATCTTGCGCGCCGAGGACTTCACCACCGTGTTGCCCATGGTCACCTGACCGTCGCCCCCGATGACGACGTGACCGTCGCGGCGCACGACCAGCACGGTGGTGGAACGAATGCGGACCTTGGTTTTCATGAGCGGGCTCGCGGGTGGGCTTTGTCGTAGACCGACATCAGGTGATCGATGTTGACGTGGGCATAGCGCTGCGTGGTGCGCAGGCTGGAATGGCCGAGCAATTCTTGAATGGAACGCAGGTCCGCCCCTTCACCGAGCAGATGGGTGGCGAAGGTGTGGCGCAAGGCGTGCGGCGAAACCGCGGCCACGCCGGTGGCGCCTTCGCGCCGGGCGAGAATCCGCCGCACCACGCGCGGATCCAGCCGCCGCCCGCGCGCGCTGACGAAGACCGCCGCGCCGTCGACGGGCCGCGCGCGACCACGCCCGCCGCCAGATGCCGCCTTGGTCAGACGAGCGGCGCGCAACGGGAAATAATCCTGCAGCGCCTGCCAGGCCTTTGCTCCGATCGGCACCACGCGATCCTTGCGCCCCTTGCCCTGGCGCACCTTGATCTGCCCACCGCGCCCGTCGCCTTCAATGTCGCCGAGATCCAGGTTGCACGCCTCCGACACGCGCAGCCCGGCGCCGTAAAGGACCTCGAACAGCGCGCTGGCCTGGGCAGCGTCGACGGCATCCGGTTCTTTCTGTGCCGCGGTGGCGTCCAGCAAACGACCGACGTCTTCCTTGCCCAGGAAGGTCGGCAGCCGCTTGGCCCGCTTGGGCCCGCGCAGCGCGCCCACCGGGCTCGACGCCACCATCCGCCGGCGCACCAGCAGGCGAAAGAAGGCGCGCAGCGACGACAGCTTGCGGCCGATGGTCACAGCGTCGTTCCGTCCATGAAGCGAGGCAAGGTACGAACGGCACATCACGACGTCAAGGTCGGCCAGCGACAGCTTGGCGCCAGCGGCGCCGCTTTTCTGCGCCCGCCCGAACGCCACCAGTTCGTCAACGTCGCGTAAATACGCCCGCAGCGTGTGCGGTGATGCCCGTTTTTCGGACGTCAGGTATTGCCGAAACGTATCCAGCGCCGCTTGCATCAGTCGAGCGATCGTAGCGTACCGCCGCCGCCGGCGCGAATCGGGGCGCCCGGAAGGGCTCGGCCTTCCCGACGGAGCGACAGGCTCCGCCCACGCGCAGCCGGCGCACGCCCCAAAATCAATCTTCGCGTGTCTAGACCCACGACGCGAACGCCGCCGTCGCCCGCTCGGCGTACAGGCGCCGGCGGTCTCGTTTCGGCGCGCGCTCTGCCAGCGGCGGCAACAAGCCAAAGTTCACGTTCATCGGCTCGAAGGCCTGGCCGGCTCCGCGCGGGCGGGTGACGTGCTGGTAAAGGGCGCCCATCGCCGTCTCGGCGGGCGGCGGCGGCGCTGGTTTTCCCAGCAAACGCCCGACGGCGAAACGTCCGGCCAGGAGGCCCATCGCCGTCGATTCGATATAGCCCTCGACGCCGGTGATCTGACCGCCGAGCTGGATCGACGGCCGGCTGCGCAGCTCCAGCGCCGGTCCCAGCAAGCGCGGCGATTCGACGTACGAGTTGCGGTGGATCGAACCCATGCGCAAAAATTCCGCAGCGCCGAGGCCGGGGATCATCCGGAAGATGCGCTGCTGCTCGGGATAGGCGAGGCGGGTTTGAAAGCCGACCAGGTTGTACGCCGTGCGATGGCGGTTCTCCGGCCGCAGCTGGACGACCGCGTAGGGACGCCGGCCATCGCGCGGGTCGGTCAGGCCCACCGGCCGCATCGGCCCGAAGGCCAGGACGTTCATTCCGCGCTCGGCCATCACCTCGATCGGCAGGCAGCCTTCGAAGTAGTGGGCCTCTTCGAAGCTGTGCGGCGTCACCTTGCGGCCGGCGCGCACGGCGGCGACGAAGGCTTCATATTCGTGGCGATTCAGCGGGCAATTGACGTAGTCGCCGTCCTCGGTGTCGTCGTGGTCCCAGCGCGAAGCGCGAAAGGCGATCGACAAATCGATGCTGTCACCGTCGACGATGGGGGCGATGGCGTCGTAAAAGTACAGCGGCCGTCCACACAGCGCGCCCAGCTCGCGCGCCAGGCGGCCGCCGGTCAAGGGGCCGGTGGCGATGATCGCCGGCCCCTCGGGCAGCGCATCGACCACCCGCCGTTCCAGACGGATGCGCGGGTGGTTGGCGATGCGCGCGGTGACGAGACGCGAGAACGCGAACCGGTCGACGGCCAGCGCCTCACCCGCTGGCACGCGGGTGGCATCGGCGCAGGCCAGAATCAACGACCCGGCCCGCCGCAGCTCGGCCTTCAACAACCCCGCCGGCGTCTCGATCGAATCCGAGCGCAGCGAGTTCGAACAGACGATCTCCGCCAGCAGCGGCGTCGAATGCGCCGCCGACATCACCTCAGGCTTCGACTCGCGCAGGACCACGTCGACACCGGCCCCGGCCAGCTGCCACGCCGCCTCGCACCCGGCCAGGCCGCCGCCGACGACCGTCACTGTGTGGTTCAACTCGTCCATGTGCCGCGCGGCAGAGCTTGTCTCTTCAGCGATCGGGGCGCCAGCCGCAGTCACGCTGACGGCAAACGCCCGCGACGCTCAGCCGCCGGCGGCAGCCACGCCCGAACCGCCGCCCGCCGCCCCGCCAGAGCCCGACCCCGAACCTTCACCCGACCCCCCGCCGCTCTCGGGCAGTTCACCGTCGGCGGCATAGCCGCAGTCGGGCTTGATACAGCGCAGGCGCAGGCCGGCCTTGGTGATCTTCTGGACGATGAACGGCGCCGCGCAGTTCGGGCACGGCGTCGGCACCGGGCGATCCCACGACACGAAGTCGCAGCCGGTCTTGGAATAATTCGCGCAGCCAAAGAACGTCTTGCCCTTGCGCGAGCGCTTCTCGGTCAGGTACCCGCCGCAGCCTTCCTTCGGGCAGGCCACGCCCAGCGAGATGGGGCTGGTGGTCTTGCACTCGGGATAGCGCGAACAAGCCAGGAACTCCCCGAAGCGCCCGCGCCGGATCACCATCGGCGAGCTACAGGTCGGGCAGATCTGATCCGACGGCCGCGTGGTCGGCATGACCTTCAGGCTGCCGTCGGCGTTGCGCGTGTACTCCTTGGTATTGCGGCAATCAGGATAGCCCGAGCAGGCCAGGAAGTATCCATTGCGGCCCCACTTGATCACCATCGGCTTATTGCACTTTTCGCAGACCTGATCGGTCGGCTGCTCCTCGCGCTTGACGTCGCGCATTTCGATCTTGGCCTTTTCCAGCTCTTCTTTGAAAGGCCCGTAGAACGAATTCAGCAACTTGACCCAATCGGCGTGACCCTCTTCGACCTCGTCCAGCTGTTCTTCCATGCGCGCGGTGAAGTCGGTGTTCACGATCTCCGGAAAGCTCTTCACCAGAAGGCCGTTGACCATCGTCCCCATCTCCGTCGGGTGCAGGCGGCCTTCGCGCTTCTCGACATAGCCGCGGTCCTGCACCGTCGACAGGATCGCCGCGTAGGTCGATGGGCGACCGATGCCTTTTTCTTCCAGCTCCTTTACCAGCGACGCCTCCGAGAACCGCGGCGGCGGCTGGGTGAAGTGCTGCTCGGGTCGGGTCTCGATCAGGCGCAGCGCCTCGCCTTCCTTCACTTCGGGCAGCGAGCTTGGCGCGTCCTCGTCGGTGGCGCCGTCCTCGACGGTCTCCGCATAGACCTCCAGAAAGCCCGACACCTTCATCACCTGGCCGGTGGCGCGCAGCTCGACCCGACCCGCCTCGATGTCGATGCTGGTCTGATCGAACACCGCCGGCACCATCTGGCAAGCCACGAAGCGGTTCCAGATCAGCGTGTACAGCTTCAGCAGATCGTCGGTCTCGCGCTCGTCGCGACCACCGCCCTTGACCGCCCACAGCTTTTTCACCTGTTCGGGGTCGTACTTCAGCGTGGTGGGGCGAATCGCTTCGTGTGCGTCCTGCGCGCTCTTCTTCGTCTTGTAAATCACCGGCGCTCCCGGCAACGACGCCGGGCCGAACTTCTCGCCGATGTACGCGCGCACCTCGGTGACCGCGTCGTCGGACAGACGGGTGGAGTCCGTGCGCATGTACGTGATCAAACCGATCAGGCCGTCCTCGCCCATCTCCACGCCTTCGTACAGGCGCTGGGCCAGCGACATGGTGCGCTTGGGCGAAAAACGCAGCTTGCTCGATCCCTCCTGCTGCAGCTTGCTGGTGATGAACGGCGGCGGCGGGTTCTTCTTGCGCTCCTTGCGCTCGACCGTCAGCACCTTCAGGGCCGCGCCGCCGATGACGTCCACCACTTCGCGGGCCTGGCCCTCGTTGGTCAGCTCCGCCTTTTTCCCGTCGAGGCGGCTGATCTTGGCGATGAACGGCGGCGGGGTGCCGCCTTCGACGGTGACCTCGACCGACCAGTACTCCTGCGGCTTGAAGGCGGCGATCTCGCCTTCGCGCTCGACGATCAGGCGCACGGCGACCGATTGCACCCGGCCGGCCGATAGCCCCCGTTTGACCTTGGTCCAAAGCACGGGGCTTATCTGATAGCCGACCAGGCGATCCAGAATCCGGCGCGCCTGCTGCGACTCGAACTTCTTCATGTCCAGCGACGTCGGCCGGGTCATGGCCTCGGTGATCGCCTTCTTGGTGATCTCGTTGAACAGCACGCGGTAGATGTTCGGGTTGTCGCCGCGAATCTCCTCGGCGATGTGCCAGGCGATGGCTTCCCCTTCGCGGTCGGGGTCAGGCGCGAGATAGACCTTCGACACCTCGCCGGCCGCCTTCTTGATCTCGGCCAGGACCTTCTTCTTGCCGTCAATGACCTCGTACCGGGGGGCAAAGTCGTGCTCGATGTCGATGCCCATGTTCTTCTTGGGCAGATCCTTCACGTGGCCGACCGACGCCTTCACGGTGTAACCCGCGCCCAGGTACTTCTTGATCGTCTTCGCCTTGGCGGGCGACTCGACGATGATAAGTGAACCTTCGGCGCGCCGTTTCGCGCGCGCCGCCTTGGCCCGCGCGCTTCCGCCCTCTCCATCTGCGGCTTCATCGGTGTCAGCGTCGTCGTCATCGTCGTCGTCGATTTCAGTCTCGTCGTCGGCGGATTTGCCCTTGGCCTTGGTGGCAGCAGATTTCTTGGCCACCACCAGCTTCTTGGTGTCGACCGCGGCCACCGCGGCTTTCTTCTTGGGCGCGGCTGCCGGCGCTGGCTTCGCGGCCTTCTTGGCGGCCGGTGCGGCCTTGACCGCAGACGCCTTCGCGCCTTTGGCGAGCACGGGCTTCGTGGGCGGCATCCCTTTGGCGCCGGTGGTCTTGGTGGCGGCCTCGTCCTGACCCTCGATCTCGTCGGTCGGCTTCTTACTTGGCACGCGGCACCTCGTATCGTCCTCCGGCAAGGCGCTGGATCAACCCGGCCAGTTCAGCCTCGGACAGCGCGCTCATCACCTCGGACAACGGTTGGCCGATGTGCTGGGCAAGCCCAGCCGCGCTGTCCGGACCCTCTCGCAAGGCATCCAGCAGCGGCTGCAAACCGTACGGCACCGGCGCCGCCACCGCCGCCCGCCCGGCCAACCGATCCAGAACCTCGCTGGCCCCCGCCACCGGCTGCGCCGCACCCGAGCCGATCAGCCAGTCAGTGCCGCGACTGCCGGGCACCGCCAGCAACAACCGGCGCAGTTCGCGCGCCCGTTGGGCGGTGATCAGCGCGCCCGAACGCGTGCGGGCATCTACCACCACCACCGCCTCGGCCAGCGCGGCCACCAGCCGGTTGCGCGCGGGGAATTGCCCCGAGCGCGGCGGCGTACCCATGGGATACTCGGACAGCAGCCCGCCCGCCTGGGCCACGCGGCTGAACAATTCAGTGTGGCGATCCGGATAAACCACGTCCACCCCGCAACCAAGCACGGCAAAGGTCGGCGCCCCCGCTTGCAGCGCGCCCAGGTGAGCGGCGGCGTCGATGCCCAGCGCGCCACCCGACACCACCGACCAGCCGGCACCGCCAACCGCGGCGGCGATCTCTTGCGCCTGGGTATAGCCGACCGCCGTGGCGCCCCGGGATCCCACGATGGCCACAGACCGCTCGGCGGCGGTCGGCAGACGGCCGGTGACCCAGAGCTGCCCTGGGGGACGCGCCAGATCGGCCAGGCTGCGTGGATAGCGCGGGTCGCCGGCTGAACAAAAAAACGTCTCGGCCAGGGACGATAAATCCGTCCGTTTGGTCGCGAAGACGGTGCGCTTTCTCCCTTCGAATCCGAACATGGCCAGCCGTTGCAGATAGCGCTCCCCTGCTTCGCGGTCAAGCCGACCTCAAATACCGCATGCAATTTCAATCGGTTACCGTCGACCCGAAGTGGCCGGCCGACCGATCACCGCGTCAATAGCCCTTTTGCATGTCCGCCACGTCGCCGATGCGGATCTCGCGGTTACCCTGGCTGACCCAACCCATCGACGTCTCTTCGCGGACGTCGACGATCAGCAATTCGGCCACCCTGTCGGGTGGAAACCGGTGATCCATATCGTTCCAGTTCTCCATGCGTGGCCGATAGCCGTCGCCCTGGCGAATAATGATAAAGCGGTTCCCCTGTTCGACCCCGTGGCGGCTGCCGCGGTTCAAAACCACGAACATATTCTGGGCGATCAGCAGATTTGGCTGAATGGCCGCCACCACCCGAGCGGTGGTGGAGATTTCGTTTTTGCGCGGGGTGACCGTCTTGAACTGTTTGAAGATGGGCCCGACGCGATAGCCACGCTCGACCGGTTCGATCAAATTGACCAGGGTGGCCGAGGCCACCGGGCGATCGGTCAGGGCATCGATGGTGATGTCGCCGTACATGCGCACGATGTAACCGATGGTCAGGCTGGAGCCGGGCTCCTTGACCGGGTTGGTCTCGTCGACCTTGTAAACGGTAAAGCGTTCGCCGGCCTTGAGTGGGCGGGCCTGCGAAAATTCGACGTAGGCCTGATCGCCGCTGGCCAGCATGATCTTTTCCTCGCGCGAGCCGTTGATGGTCCCGGCGAACGACAGCTCGTGCGTGTCGACGAAGCCCACTTCGCGCAGCATGCCGTTGTCGACGCTGGTCGATCCGGCGGCGCGCACGATGCCCACCCGTTCGGTCGGCCTGTCGCCGGTGGCGGCATCCCCAGAGGCATCCTCGCTGACCGCCCCCGGCGTCGAGTGAGAGATGGCGCCCAGCTTGATGTTCTGCCCCGGGAAGATCCAGTGCGGGTTGGTGATGTCGGGGTTCTGCGCCCAGACCTTCGGCCAACGCCAGGGATCGTGAAAGTACGAATCGCAGATGCTCCACAGCGTGTCGCCCTTTTTGACCACGTGGGTTTCGGGCATCCGGCCTTCGGCGCCGTCGCGACGCGGCTCGCCGGTGTTGTCATCGGCGCTGTTGTTGTCGTCGCCGTCGCCAGAGTCAGCGGTCTTGTCGTTGTCGCCCAGACCGCTCAGGACCTTGCGCTGCTCGGCGCCCGGATCGCTCGTTTTGGGGCGTTTGGCCAGCACCGCTGCGCCTCCGACACCGAGGACTCCGCTTGCGATCCCCAGCGCGAGGATCGCTCGCGCGCCGATCATTGCGTCCCCGCTCGGTGGGGGGCGATGGTGCCCAGGCTGACGTTGGTCTTCGCTCCGAAGGGCGGCTCGCTCAGGCGCGCGGTGGCCAGCGTGGCCGCCTCGTGCTTGGGAAAGGCGTGCACCAGTGAATCGAGCACCTGGCGGCCCTCCGCGGTCTGCCCCAGCGCCAGGTGAGTAAAGCCCAGCTTCAACATGGCATCCGGCACCTTGTTGCCACGCGGGTAGCGCTCGATCACCGCGCGGAACTCGCGCGTGGCGGCCTGGTACTGGCGCAGATCGTAGTAACACTCGCCGATCCAGTACTGGGCGTTGTCGGCATAGTCGTGCACCGGATAGTGATCGAGAAAGCGGCGAAACCCGGCCAGGGCGGCGGCGTGGTGGCCGGCGCGGAGGGCCTCCAAGGCGTCGCGGTAAACGCGCAGCGGCTCGGCCGCCACTGGCTCGCTCCATTCCGTGCCGTCGCGGGCCAGCATGGGTGGCGGTGCGGGCGGCACAAAGGCCGCCCCGACCACGACGGGCGCCGTCCGTTTCGGTGGCGACGCCCGGATAACCGGCGCGGATCTGGGAGCGGGCGCCGCGTGCACGAGCGCCGGCGCCGGTGTTGGCGTGGGCGCTTTGGCCGCCGGCGCGGCGTGCGCGGCGACGGGCGCCGGTGGTGGCGCGGGCGCCTTGGCCGAGACTGCCGCGTGCGCGGGTGGTTCGTGCGTGGCGGGCGCGTGAGTGGCGATCGGTTCAGGCGCGGGCATTTCGGTGCGCAAGTTGCGCAGAACCGGGCGGCCATGTTCGGGCCGGGTTGCTTCGCCGGCATATTCCACCGGCGCATCCGCGGCCGCTAACTCCGACGGCGGCAGCTCGACGGGCGTCGGCATCGGATCGAAGGCGGGCGGCAGCGGCACCGGGTCCGCGCGCAGCGTCTTGACCGCGGGCAGCGAAGGCGTCACCCGCTGTTGATCGGCGACGCGCAGGCTGTCCAAACGATCTTCCAGGATGAAGACGCGATTCTGCAGCTCTTCGATCTGGCGCACGTAACTGTTGTTCTGGGCCCGTAGCGTGTTGATGGTGCGATCGGCTTCTGCCGCCGTGGTCAGCGGCTCGGGGTGCGCGGTGGCGCAGCCAATCGTCCCAGCCAGTAACGCGATCCCCAGCCATGTTTGTGCGCGCGGCATACCGTTTCGCCCGGGCGATCGTAAGGCCCGGCCGCACCACCGTCAAAAAAGCCACTTTTTCGCGGTAAAATAACGACGTGCCGCCCTTTGAACCCACGCCTTGGCGCTCTGGCGCCGCGCCCGGTTTCGGGCCCTGGACCGGCGCCGACAACGTCGCGCCTTCGCAGCAGCCGCCGTTCGGTCTGTCGCCGGCCGAGACACCGCTGCTGTTCGGTATCGGGTTCGACGACAATGGCGATGCCCAGGGCATGACCTGGGCGCTCGACATGCTGCGCGCCCGCGGCATGCGCGCTTCTTTCTTCATGACCGCTGCGTACGGACGAGACCAAGCCATCGCCGGGACCTGGCGGCGGGCCGCGCGCGACGGGCACGAGATAGGCAACCACAGCGACAGCCATCTTCCGCAGCACGGCGGGCGGTCGTATTCCATCCAGCAGTGGGGCGATGAGATCGGCGCCTGCACGTCCTTTCTCGTCGGCGCCGGCATCGTCGCCCGGGAAGACCTGCGTGGCTTTCGGACGCCTTTTCTCGAATACAACGACGCCACGCTGGCCGCGGTGGCAGCGGCGGGCCTGCACTATGACTGCAGCATCGAAGAAGGCGCCGAGCCTGGCCAGGACGGCGCGAACGCCTACTGGCCGTACACGCTGGATCGCCGCAGCCCCGGCCACACCGCGCAGGTGCAGGCCAAGACGACGCAGGATTCACCGCCGTCGCTGCGCGAGATCGAACCGCACCCAGGCCTGTGGGAAGTGCCGGTGCCCGCGGTGTTCGTGCCACCCGACACGTGCTGCGCCGACTACGGCGTCGCGCCCGGCCTGCGCGACCGTTTGAAAACGAGGCAGCCGTGGTTCGACGCCGCCGCCGGCGCCATCACCGGTTTCGATTTCAACCTGTGGGCCGAGCTATCGACCGGCGGCTTCGCCATGACCGCCGCCGAATTCCTGGCGACGTTGCAATACACCGTCGACCAACGCCTGGCCGGAAACCGCGCGCCGCTGCTGTTCGGTTCACACACCGGCTGCTACGTCGACGCCTGGAACGAAAATGCCCCGCACGCCCCTCGCGCCGCCGACCGCCGAGCCACCATCGAAGCCCTGCTCGACTACGTCGCCTCGAAAACCGACGCGCGCATCGCGCGCCACTGCGACGTCCTCGACTGGGTTCGAAACCCGGCGCCGCTTTAGCTCGGTTCAAGCTCGCGCAAGATCCGATCCGCCCCGCGCTCCAACAGCCGCCGCCCCAGCGCCGCGCCCAGCGCCGCCGCCTCGCGCGGATCACCTTCCACCGTCTCGCGGATCATCTCGCTGGCGTCGGGCCGACCGACCAGGCCACGCACGATCAAACGCCCGCCCGTCACCACCGCGTGGCCCGCCACCGGCGTCCGACACCCGACACCCAGCGTGGCCAGCAGCGCGCGCTCGGCCGCCACGGTGATCTCGGCGGCGTCGTCCACCAGGACGCGGCACAGCGCCGCCACTCGTTCGTCGCCGGCCCGCGCCTCCAGCGCCAACGCGCCCTGCCCGATGGCCGGCAGCATGCGGTCTTCCGACAGCCGCTCGCTGATGCGCGCGCCGAAGCCCAGCCGGTCCAGGCCCGCGCACGCCAAGATCGCCGCGTCGACCACGCCCTCGGCCACCTTGCGCAGCCGGGTGTCGACGTTGCCGCGCAGAAGTTCCAACGCCAGATCGCCGCGCGCCGCCCGCAGCTGGCAGACCCGCCGCAAGCTGGAGGTGCCCACGCGAGCCCCAACCGGTAGCTTGTCCAGCGTCGCACCGTCGCGGCTGACGAGCGCGTCGCGTGGATCCGCCCGCCGCGGGATGGCCACCAACCGCAAAGCTGGCGCCAGCTCGGCCGGCACGTCCTTCAGGCTGTGCACGGCCAGATCGATCTCGCCCGACAACAACCCTTGCTCGATCTCTTTCACCCAGACACCCTTGCCGCCGAGATCGATCACCGGGCCGGTCTGGCTGCGATCGCCCTCGGTGACCACGATGCGTTCGCGAAGCTGCAACGTCGGGTGGGCGCGCCGCAGCTCGTCTGCGATGTGCGCCGCCTGCCAGCGCGCCAGGGCGCTGCCGCGGGTGCCGATCACCAGCGTGTTGGTTGCTTCCCTCTCGCGCTCGCCGCTCATCGCCCGGCGGCCTTCTTCTGATCCTCGTCGTCGCCCTCGTCGGCCATCGGCATCACCGCTTCCACCGCCGGCAGATCGAACAGCCGCTGCACCGCCGTCACCAGCGGCAAGGCGTCACCGCTGTCCTTCTTCAAAGCGATCTGCAGGGGATGCAGCAGTTTTTTTGCCAGCCCTTCGGCCAGCGCCCGGACCGCCCGGCGCTCGCGCTCGCCCAGCTGCGGAAAGGCCGCCAGCGTCTTGTCCGCATCGGCATTGGCCCAGCCCAGCACCCGCGCCCGCAGCGCCGTCACCGTCGGGCCGACCTGGCGGCCGCGGTAACTTTCGATGAAACGCGCTAGCTCTTGCTCGACGATGGCCTCGGCCTGATCGGCCTCGCTGCGCCGGCCGTCGAGGTGGGTGGAGGCCACCTTTTGCAGATCGTCGATGTCTGCCAGGTAGATGCCTTCCAGGTCGGCGCACGAAGGCTCGACGTCGCGCGGAACGGCGATGTCGATGACGAACAGCGGACGCCCGCGCCGCGCCTTCTGCACCTTCAATAGCAACGTCCGCGTCAACACCGGCTGCTGCGCGCCCGTCGACGCCAGCACGATGTCCGCGTCGCCGAGCGCGCCCGCCAGATCGTCCCAGGGGTGGGTGCCGGCGCCCATGCGCGCCGCCAGCTCATCGGCGCGCGCCCCGGTCCGGTTGGTGACGGTCAGCGCCGCGCCCTGCCCTTGCAGCGCGCGCGCCGCCAGGTCGGCCATCTTGCCGGCGCCGACGATCAGCAACCGCCGCCCGTCGAAGCTGCCGAACACCTGGCGCGCCAGCTCGATCGCCACCGAGCTCACCGAGACCGGGTTGCGCGCGATGGCCGTCTCGCGCCGCACGCGCCGGGCCACGCGAAAGGCCCGGGAAAAACACAGGCCCAGGATCGGACCGGCGGTGCCAATCCGCAACGCCGTCTCGTGCGTGTCCTTCACCTGTCCCAAGATCTGCGGCTCGCCGATGACCAGCGAATCCAGGCTGGCGGCGACGCGAAACAGGTGGTGGACGGCCTCGGCGTCGACACGCGTGTAGATGTGCGGCTCAAGCTCCGCCTCGGCCAGCGTCGCCCGCAGCGCCAGGTCGGTGGTCAGCGCCCGCAGAGCTTCCTCGCGATCGCTGACCGCCACGTAGATCTCCACCCGGTTGCAGGTCGACAAAAACGCCGCCTCGCGGACACCGGGCAGCGCGGCCATCTGGCGCAGCGCCGCCTCCATCTGATCAGGTTGCACCGACAATTTCTCGCGCACGGCGACGGGCGCGGTGCGGTGCGAGAGCCCCAGAATCAGCAGGTCTATGAGTGATTCCATGTCAGGCTGCGTGGCGCAGGAAGTAGACGAACACCACCAGCACCGCACTGCCGAACCCGCCCAAGGTCAACCAGGCGGCGCGCCGCCCTTGCCAGCCGGCGCCCACCCGGGCCACCAGCAGCACCCCGAACGCAATCCAGGTGACCAGCGCCAGCAAGTACTCTGGCCGCAGCGTCTTCGGCGCGGTCACCCCGCCGATGCGCGCGATCCAGACCGCGCCCGTGACCAGCGCGATGGTGAAGATCGGAAAGCCGATCGACACGCACCGCAGAGCCAGTCGATCCAGCGTCTCCAGCGGCGCGCCGCCGCGAATCATGCGGCCGAACTGCTTGCGCTTGAGCTGGCGATCTTCGAAGAGGTAAAGCACCGCCAGCGCCGCCGCCAGCGCGAACACCGCCACGCCCACCGTGGACAGGAAGATGTGCGCCCGCCCCAGCGTGCCCATGGTCGGCGTGCCCTGCTCCGCTGGCACCACCCGCGCCAGCATCAAGAGCGTCAGCACCGACGGCACGGCGAAGGCACCGGCCGCGGCGAGTTTGTAACGGAAGGTGGCGATCAGATAGCCGACGGCGATCAGGAAAGCGATGAACGACATCGCCTCGGGCGTCGACGAGATGGGGTTCTGGCCGTGCACGCAGCGCCAGCCGATGTCGGCGAAGTGCAGCAGCACGCCCAGCGCCAGCAAAAGGCGCCCGACCCGCGCCGCCCGGTCCCGCGTCTTCAGCAGGTAACCAAGGTACGCCACCGAGGCCAGGGCATAGGCCAAAATCTGCAGCGCGGAGAACGTCGCCACCCCTCGTTTGTACCACGACCCTGCCCGCGCAGCCTGTCGCGGCCGGTCAGGGGCCGCGGGCGGAGGGACAGCGGCTTGGCCTTCCCCCGACGCCGTGCTAAACGGTCGGCCATGGCAAGCGCGAACGTCTTCGAAGCGACCGACGAAAACTTCCAGAAGGAGATCCTGGACTCGCCGCTCCCGGCTTTGGTGGATTTCTGGGCCGTGTGGTGCGCGCCCTGCCGCGCCATCGCCCCGCACGTCGAGGCGCTGGCCAAGGACTACGAGGGCAAGCTGCGGGTCGGCAAGTTCGACATCGACGCCAACCCGAACATCCCCAGCCAGTTCGACATCCGCAGCATCCCGACCTTGATCGTCTTCAAGGGCGGCAAGGTCGTCGGTCAGGTCGTCGGCGCCGTGCCGCGCGCCAAGATCGAAGAGCTGATCAAGAAAGCTCTGTAGCCTCGGGCGGCAGCGGGGGCGGCAGCGCGCGGTCCCCGTAGCCGATGCTGACGTCTTCCGAGCGCAGCTCGATGATCGATGACGTGTGCGGGCTGTTGCCGCCGATGACGGCGAACGACGGCGGCGGCACCACCGGCACGGAACGCGCCGGCAGGAAATTGCGCGCCCAGCGGCGCAGCGACAAGCCGACGCCGTCCTGCCACAGCGACACCCAGCCGACATAGCCGAAGCCACACAGAAACAGCGCCAGGAACGGCATCGACAGATAGTGGTGATTGCCGATCGCCACCACGATGGCGACGCAGAAATAGGCGGCCATCCCGAGCTCGAGGAACGGCGTGATGGACTTGGCGGCGCGGTACTTCTTGCTGGACCAGCTCTCTAACTTGCCGCGAATGCCGTGCTTGGGCGTACGCACGAACTCGGTCTCGCGGCCAAGAAGCGCCTCCAGCACGGCGCGGGTCTGATTGACGCAAAGGCCGATGCCCAGCGACATCACCAGCGGCAGGCGCCGAATCACCCACCATTCAACCCGCGGGCGAACGCCCGGGTTGCGCAGCAGCTGAAGCTCGCGCTGCGAGGCCAGATAAAACGACGCGATCGACAAGGTGGTGCCGAAAAACAGCGGCAGGTCGATGATCAAAACTTCGCGCCAGGTGTGGTGCGTGCGGAAGATCAGGTTCGGCAGCAACAGCAGCGACAGCAGCAGAAGCAGCGGATACGCCAGGTTGTTGGTGAGGTGAAAGAACGCCTCTGACTTCTGCGCGAAGGTGGCGTTCGAACGCAGGATGGTCGGTAACAGCTTCTTCGCCACCTGGACCGATCCCTTGGCCCAGCGGAACTGCTGTGACTTGAACGAAGACATCTCGACCGGCAGCTCGGCGGGCGCGGCGATCTCCGGGACGTAGACGAAGCGCCAGCCGCGCAGCTGCGCCCGGTACGACAGATCCATGTCCTCGGTCAGCGTGTCGTGCTGCCAGCCGCCGGCGTCGGCGATGGCGGCGCGGCGCCACAGGCCGGCCGTGCCGTTGAAGTTGAAGAAGCGCCCGGAACGGTTGCGGCCGGCGTGCTCCATCATGAAGTGGCCGTCCAGCATCAACGCCTGCACCTCGGTCAGCGGCGAGAAGTCACGGTTCAGGTGATCCCAGCGGCACTGCACCACCGCCACGCGCGGGTCCAAGAAATAGTGAACGCTGCGCTCCAGAACATCCGGCAGCGGCAGAAAATCGGCGTCGAAGATGGCGATGAACTCGCCCTTGGCCGTGCGCAAACCGTTCTCGAGAGCGCCCGCCTTGAACCCCGACCGATCGACGCGGTGGAGGTATTCGATGTCCAGGTCGGGATTGGCCCGGCGCAGCTCGGCGATCTTGCGACGGCAGATGTCTTGCGTCTCGTCGGTGGAATCGTCCAGCACCTGCACGTGAAAGCGATCGCGCGGATAGCGAATGCCGGTCACGCTGTCGAGCAACCGTTCGACGACATACATCTCGTTGAACAGCGGAAGCTGCACCGTCACCGCGGGCAGATCAGCGAAGGTGCCGGGGGGGTTCGGGTGCTTATCGCGATGGCGGTAATACAGGAAAACCAGCGCCGAGCGATGAAACCCGTACAGCGCCAGCAGGACCAACGTGACCAAGTACGTGGCGACCACCAACCCCGAAATTTCCATGGCCGCAACGTACGATCGGAATTGTCATCGAATTGTAATTCGTTGTACTCAATTATGGCGTCTTCCGGGCGAGACCTGAGATCACAGCGAGCCGTAAACGGGCAGCGCCGCGCCGGAGACCAGTTGGTTGTTGCCGCTGCACAACCAGACGATGGCGGCGGCGATCTGCGCCGGCTTGGGCCAGCGGTCATAGGGCGCGCCCAGCATGGCGTGGCGGTTGGTGGGCGTGTCGATGATCGACGGCACCACGGCGTTGACCAGGATGCCGTCGGCTTTGACCTCGTCGGCCAGGCATTCCGTCAAGGCCAGCACGCCCGATTTGGCCACGCTGTAGGCGATCGAGCCGCCCTTGCGCTCCAGCGCAGCGCGCGAGCCGATGTTGACGATGCGACCGCCGGCCGCGGCCGCACGCAGGCGGCGCACCGCCTCGCGGCTGCACAGAAACGCCGTCGTCAGGTTGATGTCCATCTGGCGCCGAAAGTCCGCCAGCGTGGTCTCCGTGATGGGCGCGGCGGCGAAGCCACCGGCGATGTGCACCGAGGCCCACAGCGACGGCAGTTCGGCGTAAAACCGCGCCACCGATCCCTCGTCGGTGAGATCGATCCCGCCAGCGTGGCGGACTCGATCGCTTGTCGGCGCGGCGGCCGGCGGCGCAGTGTCGCGCAGCGGGAGATGGCAACTGGCGCCGGCCTCCAGCAGCGCCGCCACCACCGCTGGTCCGAGGCCCCCGGTCGCGCCGGTGACGACGATCTGTTTGCCTTGCAGGTCTGTGTTCATGGTCGACATCCTCCCGGTTGGCGTTGGCGACCGTTAAGATAGAACCAATGACGACTGATCTCACTGGCAAGGTGGCTTTTATTACCGGCGCCTCGCGCGGCGTGGGCAAGGCGCTGGCGCTGGGCCTGGCGCGCGCGGGCTGCGACGTGGTGATCGCGGCGAAGACCGTCCAGCCGGACCCGCGCATCCCCGGCACCATCGGCGACACCGCCCGCGAGATCGAGGCCCTGGGCCGGCGCGCCTTGGCCGTCGCCGTCGACGTGCGCGATGACGCCGCCGTCGAAGCCGCGTCCCAGGCGGCGCTGGATCGCTTCGGGCGGATCGATTTTCTCATCAACAACGCCGGCGCGCTGTACTGGCAAACGCTGGCCGGCACGCCGCTGAAGAAATTCGATCTGGTGATGGGGGTGAATGCGCGCGGCGCCTTCGCCTGCTGTCATCACCTGCTGCCGGCGATGCGGGCCCAGAAATTCGGCCACATCCTGATGCTGTCGCCGCCCGTCGACGCCAAGGCCGCCGGCGGCAAGATCGCCTATGCCATCAGCAAGTTCGGCATGACATTGATCGCCCAGGGTCTGGCCGACGAGGTACGCGACGACAACGTGGCCGCCAATGCTTTGTGGCCGGCGACCATGATCGAAAGCCTGGCCACCATCAACTGGGGCCTCGGCGACCGCACCATGTGGCGCACGCCGGAAATCTTGGTCGACGCCACTCTGCGCATCTTCGCCAAGGAGCCGCGCCTCTTCACCGGCCACGCTCTGGTCGACGAAGATTTCCTGCGCGGCGAGGGCGTCAGTGATTTTGCCCGCTACCGCTGCGACCCGGACCACGAACCGCCGCGGGTGGGGTTCAACTTTCAGATCAGCAAGGGCTGAGCCGCCAGGAGCGCCGATCGCTCAGTCGATCTCGACCTCTTCGACGACGCCGGGGCAGCGCCAATGCGCCGGGTGCCAGCGACCGCGCGGCCCGCGGTGGCCTTCGATAAGGACGCCGCCGCGACAGGGCGGGCGTTCGGGGCGCGCCACCACCCGCTCACGCACGACACAGCCAGAAATCGCGCCCACCGTGCTCAAAACAAGCGCCGGCAGGCCCAGCCGGAGAACCTTCGTCGTCCCCATCGTGGCTTCCATGGACCGGATCATGGGACCGAAATCGGCGGGGTGGAAGACTGGGGCGTTATTTTTTTTGACGGCCGGGCGCCGCCCGTCACATCCACAAACCCCAGGCCCCGGCCAGCAGTGCGAACAGCACCAGCACGGCGTTGGTGACGGCGTGGGCGATCACCGCGTCGGCCAAACGCCCGCGGGCCCGGAACGCCAGGGCATAGCAAAGACCGGCCAAAAAGCCGGCCAAAAGCCGCTTGTGCAGAAGCCCGAAGGCCAGCGACGAGACCAGCAGCCCGGTCACCGTGATCGCTGGCGGTGCCAGCTCGTCGAAGGCGGCGTTGCTCAGGCGGCGGGCGAGAAAACCGCGAAAGGCCAGCTCCTCTGCCAGGGGAACCACCATCAAGGTGGTCAACAGTCGAGCCGCAAAACCGAAGCCGTGCGGCGCGGCCGGCGCCGTCGCTGCGTCGGCGGCGAGCGGCAACAACAGATCGATCCCCAGCCAGATCGCCGCCACCAGCAGACCGATCGGCGCCGCGAACCACGACACGCGCCACAGCGCCCTCCATGACGGCTGACGATACGTCGCCGAGAATGCCGCCAGCACGGCCAGGCCGACCAGCGGGCGCAGAACATAAAGAGGCTCGCGCCCCTCGACGGAAAAGGCGCGCGACACAAGACCAGCCACCACCAGGGCCAGGAACGGAACCAGATACGGCGCGGCCAGGTTAACCGTGGCCGTCGGAGCGGCCGCCGAAACCGCGGCCGTCCGCGAGAACCATGGTGATCGCAGCGCCAGCGCCACCGTCGACAAAGCCACGCCGCAAAACAGCAGCGTGCCGGCGTAGGAATGAAATCCGCCCGCGCCGATCTCCGGCGAGATGAACGCCCCCACCAGCACCAGCGCCACCAGGCGCACGATGTTGGCGATGAACGGCACCACTGTCCCGATGGCCAGCAGCCAAAGCGCCCGCGGAAAACGCAGCCGATCGCGAAACAGCCACAACGCTGCCAGCAGGAACACCCAGGTCAGTCCAACGCCTTCGTAGCCCGAACACTGAGGCGCGATGTCGACGACGAAGCCGCGCGTACCGAACGCCAGCTTGGCCGGATCCACGATCACTTGGCGCACGAACAGGTGCAGCAGCAGCGACGACAGACCGAAGGTCACCCGGCGCAGCGGCAGCCACAATCCTTGCGACAGCTTGCCCACGCCGGCCGCGCCCAGTCCCACCGCCAGCGACAGCGCCAGCGCCGGCGCGTATGTCCGGGTCAAGCCCGGAATCCTCCTCGGCGGCAGGATGGTCAGCGACCAGCTCACCACCGTCGCCGCCAGCAGCGCCAGCCAGCCGACGACCAGCGCGGTGGCGTGCCTGGGGGCCATGCCGTCGTCGCGAAACACCGCCGCGCTGACCACCCCTAGGCCAGCAAAGCAGAGCAGGTGCGCCAGCAGGAACGGCGGCAGTCGGTGGCCGGCCAGGTCGCGCGTCAGCGAACCAGAAAGACCGCGCCGCACCTTCGCCCCGGCGACCAGGAACAACGCCGCGAACACCACCGCCCCGATGCGGACAAAAGAACTGGCGTTACGGATGATCGCTGTCCACCATCCATCGGGCAGGCTCGCCAGCGCGTCCGAGTCAAAGCGAATGCCGAGGACCAGACCTTCGGCCAGCAGCAAAATGAGCAACGCCACCCAGCGCCCGATCGGAAGCGCGGTTTTGGGCTCCGGGCGGGCGTCACTGGGGGCGTCGTCGGAAGGCATCAAGGCCGGGCCACCGATCCGGTGTGCGATGGCGTCGTTCGGAACCAGAACGAAGGACCGCCAGCCGTGCAGAGGCGACCGAGGCTGCGGTCGGCTACGCGGGGTTTTTGCCGCGGCGGGCCTTCAGCAGCAAGCTGCCACCCACCAGCAGCGAACCGATCGCGCCCAGACCGGCCGGATCGATCTCCGGGGCTGAATGCGACGGCGGACCCTGATGAAAATCTTCGTGCCCGTTGTCGGCGTGTGCCGGCGAGGCCAGCAACACCAAAAGACCCAAAGAAGCGACGAACCCGAACAATCGACCGACGGTGGACTTCATCATGTCTCCTTGTTGAGAGGGTGATCATGAATACCACCGACACGCTTACCCGGTCAATACAAATTGTACGTCATCATACATTTATATATCGAGATATGAGGGCCAAGGAGAAGGCGGACTTGGGCCGCAGTCTCAGCGTACACTGCGTCCGCCTGAGCCGGAAATTGCCTGCCTCCGCGCGCAAAAAGCCGTTGTTATCGCCCCGCGGCGGGTGCCCTAGAACCGTCCCCGCGCTGGGTTTTGCCGTCATTGCCGCCCTCCTGACAGCGGGCAGCTGCCAGCGCTCGGCGCCTGGCTTTTATGGGACGGTGATGCCGCGCCACCCACCCGGCGAAATCTGGACCAACAACGGCACCGAACCGGAGTGGATCGATCCCGGCAAGTGCGCGGAGAACGCCGGCTCGGTGATCGACATGAACACCTTCGCCGGCCTGACCCAGCCGCACCCGAAGACGTTGCAGCCGATGCCGGAGATCGCCCGCACCTGGTCGATCGCCGACGGCGGCAAGCGATACACCTTCTGGCTGCGTCCCACGCAATGGTCGGACGGGCACGCGCTGACCGCCGAGGACTTCGTGTACTCGTGGAAGCGCGTCCTCGATCCGGCCACCGGATCGAAATACAACACGTTCCTTTATCCGCTGGAGAACGCCGAAGCCTTCGGCGAACGCGCGCTGTGGATCGCCGGGCTGCCCGCGGACTTCGAGACGGCAAAACTGGAGGCGCTGCTGGCGCCGCTGGCCCCGATCGCCAAGACGAAGATCGACCACGCGCACGGCTGGGCCTTCGCCTTCGTGAAGTCCGAAGGCGCCGCCGCCGCCGCCGACAAGGCCAAGGTGATCGCCGCGCTGAACGGCAAGACCATCGCCGGCGCCGCGGCGCCGCTGACGGTGAAGATCGCCGACGGCTCGGTGGTCGGGGTGCGCGCCCTGGACGACGATCGGCTTGAAGTGAGGCTGGAAAACCCGGTCCCCTATTTTCTCAGCCTGGTGTCGTTCTATACCGCGATGCCGGTCCCGCGGCACGTGCTGGAGCGCCTGGCGAAGGAAGGCAAGAACACCGACCTGTGGACGCGCCCGGAGTATTTCGTCTCGAACGGACCCTATGTCCTGAAAGAGTGGAAGTTCCGGCAGTACATGACGCTGGAGAAGAACCCGTACTACTGGGACAGCGCCAACGTGCGCACGCCGCGCATTCGCCTGTTGATGGTCGAAGACGAAAACACCGTCCTCAACCTTTATAAGACCGGGGAAGTCGACTACATCGGCTCGACCGTCAATCTGCCGCCCGAATTCTTGGACTACCTGCGGCCGATGAAGGACTTCGTCTCGCACCCGTTCCTGGCGGTCTATTTCTACTGGTTCAACACCAAGGTGCCGCCCCTCGACGACGCGCGGGTGCGGCGGGCGCTGAGCCTGGCCGTCGATCGCCAGGGCATCACCGAGTTCGTCACCCGCGGCCACCAGATCCCCAGCGCCACGTTGGTGCCCGACGGGCTGGCCGGGTATCACAGCCCGCCGGCGACGCTGTTTGATCCGGTGGAGGCACGCCGGCTGCTGAAAGAGGCCGGCTTCGACCAGCAGCACCCGCTGCCGAAGATGACGGTCATCTACAACACGATGGAAAGCCACCGCACGGTTGCCCAGGCCATCCAGCAGATGTGGAAAAAGCACTTGGGCCTGGACGTCGAGATCGCAAATCTAGAGTGGAAGGTCTATCTGGCGCGGCAGCAGGCGATGGACTTTCAGATCTCGCGCGGCGCCTGGGTGGGCGACTATCCAGATCCCTACACGTTTCTTGAATTGCTGACCGGCCAGAGCAACAACAACAACTCGAACTGGCGCAATGCCGAGTACGACCGCTTGCTGGCGGAGGGAAACAGCACCCTGGATCAGGTGGCGCGCATGAAGCTGCTGCGCCAGGCGGAAGAGCTGGCGATGGCCCAGATGCCGATGATGCCGATCTACATCTACACCCGCAACGAGCTAGCCAAACCTTACTTGCGCGGCTTCTGGGGCAACATCCAGACTCACACGGCGATGAAGTACTGGTGGATCGATCAGCGGTTCTATAAAGACGCCCCGGCGGTCCCGCAGGAAGATCCGCCGCCGCCCATGCCGACCCTGCCGCCGGCGCCCGTCACCGCGGACGGCGCGCGATGAGCGGCGTGACCCGCTTTGCCATCCGTCGGGCGCTGGGCTTGATCCCGACGCTGCTGATCATCGTGGTGCTGTCGTTCCTGGTCATTCGGCTGGCTCCCGGCTCGCCGTTCTCCGCCGAGCGCAAGGTGCCGCCCGAAGTATTGAAAGATCTGCAAGCGCACTATGGCTTCGACAAACCGCTGCCCGTGCAACTGGTCAGCTACGTCGGCAAGCTGCTGCACGGCGATCTGGGACTGTCGACGAAATATCCGCAGCGCACAGTCAACGAGATCATCGCCGACGGATTCCCGGCCACGTTGACCCTGGGTGCGGCGGCGCTGCTGTGGGCGTTGATTCTGGGCATCGGCGCCGGCATCGTCGGGGCCGTCCGCCAGAACACCCGCTGGGACCACGGCGTGATGGGCCTGGCCATGGTCGGCATCAGCGTACCGACGTTCGTGATGGGGCCGCTGCTGGTGCTGGTCCTGGCCTTGCGCTTTTACCTGCTGCCACCGTCGGGCTGGGGCGGGATCACGCACGTCATCTTGCCGGCGCTGACGCTGGGCACGGCCTACGCCGCGTACATCGCGCGGCTCACGCGCGGCGGATTGCTGGAGGTCATTCGCTCGGACTTCGTCCGCACCGCGCACGCCAAGGGTTTGCCCGAGCGCCTGGTGGTGTGGCGCCACATGCTGCAAGGCGGTCTGCTGCCGGTGGTGACCTTCCTCGGCCCGGCCATCGCCAACATCATGGTGGGCAGCGTGGTGGTGGAGAAGATCTTCGCCACCCCGGGCATCGGCCCTTACTTCGTCGACGCCGCCTTCAACCGCGATTACTTCCTGGTGATGGGGATCGTCGTTCTTTACTCGGTGTTCTTGCTGGTGATGAACTTGCTGGTCGACATCGCCTATGGGTTTTTGGATCCGCGGGTGCGGTACGAATGACCGCGCCGGTGCCCGCATCGGCGACGGCCGCGACGCCCGAACACCCGACTGAACTGGTGGTCGGCACGTCGCTTTGGCAGGACGCCTGGAAACGCCTGCGCAAGAACCGGGCGGCGGTCGCCGGTGGCATCGTCACCGTCCTGTTGATGCTGACCTGTTTTCTTGGGCCTTTCGTGGTCAAGGCGATCTGGGGTTACGGGTATGCCGATCAGAATCTGGCCTACGGCGCGCGCGGACCGTCCGCCCAACACTGGTTCGGCACCGACTTTTTCGGGCGCGATCTGCTGACCCGGGTGATGTTCGGCGGACAGATCAGCCTGGTGGTCGGTCTGCTGTCGGCCACCGTGGCCGCGGTGATCGGCACGATGTACGGCGCCATTTCGGGTTACGCCGGCGGGCGCGTCGACGGCCTCCTGATGCGCATCGTGGACATCATTTATTCGCTGCCCTACATGTTCTTGATCATCATCCTGGCCACCATCTTCGATCGCAGCCTGGTCATGCTGTTCATCGCGCTCGGCTTCGTCGGCTGGCTGACCACCGCGCGCATCGTGCGCGGGCAGACCTTGAGCCTGAAGGAACGCGAGTTCGTGCAAGCGGCGCGCAGCGTGGGCACCAACGCGCGCGGGATCTTGCTTCGTCACCTGATTCCGAACGCCATCGGGCCCATCATCGTGTACTTCACGCTGACGGTGCCGGAGATGATCCTGCAGGAAGCGTTTCTTTCGTTCCTGGGCCTGGGCGTGCAAGCGCCGCGGCCCAGCCTGGGCGCGCTCATCAACGACGGCGCCCGCCACATGACCATCTTCTGGTGGGAGCTGGCCTTTCCCGGCGCGGCGATGACGCTGCTGCTGTTCTGTTTGAACTTCCTGGGCGATGGGCTGCGGGACGCGCTGGACCCGCAGATGAAACGGTGAGCGCGTGACCAGCGCCGCCCCTGCCCCATCGGCCGCCGCCGCGCCGATCCTGTCGGTACGTGATCTCCGGACGTATTTCCGCACCGACGACGGATTGGTGAAGGCCGTCGACGGCGTGTCGTTCGCCCTCGGGCGCGGCGAGACGCTAGGCATCGTCGGGGAAAGCGGGTCGGGCAAATCGGTCACCAGCCTGTCGTTGATGCAGCTTCTGCCGCGACCGCCGGCCAGTCATCCGAGCGGGCAGATCATGTTCGACGGCCGCGACCTGATGACGTCGCCCGAGCACGACCTGCGCCGCCTGCGCGGCAACCGCATCGCCATGATCTTCCAGGACCCGATGACGTCGCTGAACCCGTATCTGACCGTCGAACGGCAGCTGACCGAGGTGCTGCAACTGCACCGCGGCCTGTCACGCGCCGACGCCCGCGCCCGGGCGATTCAGATGCTGGGCAAGGTTGGCATCCCCGACGCCGCCCGCCGCATTCACGACCACCCGCACGAATTTTCCGGCGGTATGCGCCAGCGGGTGATGATCGCCATGGCCTTGCTGTGCGAACCGCAGCTTTTGATCGCCGACGAGCCGACCACGGCCCTTGACGTCACCATCCAGGCCCAGATCCTCCGGTTGATCAAAGGCCTGCAGACCGAGCTTGGCACCAGCGTCATTCTGATCACCCACGATCTGGGCGTCGTGGCGGGGATGGCCGATAGGGTGGCGGTCATGTACGCCGGCCGCATCGTCGAGACCGGCGCCGCCACGGAAATCTTTCGCGACCCGCAGCACCCTTACACCCGTGGCCTTCTGCGCAGCATCCCGCGCCTGGATCGCGAGCAAGCGGGCGCGCTGCGATCGATCCCAGGATTGCCGCCGGACCTGTCGGCGCTGCCGCCCGGCTGTCCGTTTCGCCCGCGTTGCGACGTGGCTCAGGAACGATGCGGCCGCGAGTACCCGCCGGTGCTGACGCTGGGCCGAGCCCGCGACGTCTATTGCTGGGAGGCGCGGTCCAGGCATGGCCAGCGCTGAGGCCACGGCCGCCGCGCCGGCGCCGACGCCCACCCCGACGAAGCCCGGCGACGTGCTGCTGAGCGTGCGCGAGTTGCGCGTACACTTTCCCGTCGGTGGCGGCGTCGGTCGGGCGCCCGCCGTGGTGAAGGCCGTCGACGGCGTCAGCTTCGACGTCCGCCGCGGCGAAACGCTGGGCCTGGTGGGCGAAAGCGGCTGCGGAAAATCCACCACCGGCCGCGCGGTGCTGCAGCTGCTGCGGCCCACCAGCGGACAGATCATCTTCGACGGCCGGGAGCTGTCCGGCCTGTGGCGCAAACGGTTTGGCACCTGGCGCTGGTCGCGACCGCTGCACGATCTGCGGCGGCGGATGCAGATGATCTTTCAAGATCCCTACGCCAGCTTGAACCCGCGCATGACCATCGAGCAGATCGTTTCAGAGCCGCTGGTGAACTTCGCCGTCGCCAGCGGTGATGGCCTGCGCCGCCGCGTGCAGCAGTTGCTGGAACGGGTGGGCATGGATCCGCGTTACGTGCGCCGGTACCCGCACGAATTCTCCGGCGGCCAGCGCCAGCGCATCGGCATCGCCCGCGCCCTGGCCTTGTCGCCCGAGATTGTCATCTGCGACGAACCGATCAGCGCCCTGGACGTTTCCATCCAGGCCCAGATCCTGAATCTGCTGAAAGATCTGCAGCGCGATCTGGGCCTGACGTACGTCTTCATCGCCCACGATCTGGCGGCGGTTCGTCACATTTCCGATCGCATCGCCGTGATGTACCTGGGCCGCATCGTCGAGGTCGCCGACACCGAGACGCTGGTGCGCGCCCCCGCCCACCCGTACAGCCAGGCGCTGATCTCCGCCGTCCCGGTGCCCGATCCCGAGGCCGAACGCCGCCGGCAACCGATCGTCCTCACCGGCGACGTGCCAAGCCCCCTGTCGCCGCCGTCCGGTTGCCGTTTTCACACCCGCTGTCCGCAGGTCTTCGAGCGCTGCCCGCGCGAAGACCCCGCCACGTATGAAGCCGCGCCTGGACAGTTCGCCGCCTGCCACCTTCTGGACCGCTCCGCGCCATGAGTTAGTCTTCCGCGCGTTGTCCCTCCCCGCGAGCACTGATTCCGTCGAGCGTCCGGCGCCGCTGGCGTCGGTGCTGGCGGTGACGTTCCTGGGCTCGGTCAGCGGCGGCGCGTTCTGGGCAGGAATCTTTTTCGTCACCGCCAAGCGGTATGGATTTTCGCCGGCCCGCAACCTGGTCCTGGCCAGCGTGATGGGCGCGGTGTACGCCGTCGCCGCGCTGTCAGTGGGGCGCCTCTTGCGCGCGCTGCGCGGACGATTGAACCCGCGCGGCGCGCTGGTGGCCACCCTGGGCAGCTGGGGCCTGGCGTCGCTGACCCCGCTGCTGGCCCCGGCGGCGCCGGCGGTGCTGTGGGTGACGGCGCTGATCGGCGCGGCGGCGTCGGCGCTGACCTGGCCCATCGTCGAGAGCTATCTTTCCGCCGGGCGCCACGGCGCCCGCATGCGCGCCGCCATCGGCTGGTTCAACATCACCTGGACGCCGGCCACCGCGGTGTCGCTGCTGGTGATGCCGCTGCTGGCGAGATTCGACGTGCTGTGGACCATCGCGCTGTCGTCGATCGTGAACGCGCTGGGCATCATCGTGCTGTTCACCCTGCCGCCACGGCCGGGCGCGCACGGCGCCGAATCAGCGCAGGCGGCAGTGGGCGCGGAATATCCCTGGCTGCAGCGATCGGCGTCGTGGCTGCTGCCGCTCAGCTACCTGCTGTCGTCGACGCTGTCGCCAGTGCTGCCGCATCGGTTCGCCGCCGTGGGCGCCGGTGCCGCGCCTGACAGCGTGCTGGCGGCGACGTGGATGATGGCGCGGTTCGTGACGCTGTTCCTGATGTGGCGCACCGGTTTCTGGCACGGGCGCTGGGGCACGCTGCTGCTGGCGGGAACGGCGCTGGCCAGCGGGATGGCCACCGTGCTTCTGGCCGGAACGTTGGCAGTGTTGCTGCTCGGTCTTTTGATCTTCGGCGTCGGGATGGGCCTGACGTACTACGCGGCGCTGTATTATTCGATGGCCATCGGTCACGCCGCCGTCGACGCCGGCGGCACCTTCGAAGCGTTGATTGGTCTTGGGTACTTCACGGGACCGCTGCTCGGCCTGAGCGGCCACGCAGTCACCGACGAACAACACGCAGCCGCCGCGACGGTGGCCCTGGCGCTGCTGGTGGCCGGCGCCGCCTCGATCCCGGTCGTGCAGCCTTATCGACAGGCGCGACGACGGCGAGCCGGGACGTGACCGCGCCGGCGCGGCTGCGCGCGTTCTACCTGCTTTATTACGGGGGCATCGGC
Source organism: Polyangia bacterium (assembly GCA_036268875.1). Lineage (GTDB taxonomy): Bacteria > Myxococcota_A > Polyangia > Fen-1088 > Fen-1088 > DATKEU01. Next base: position 221,531 of record DATATI010000029.1, read on the forward strand.
ATCACCATTCCCTTCTTCGCGCCGTACCTGCGCGGCCTGGGATTTTCCGGACGGCAGATCGGAACCGTGCAGATGATCGGCGCGCTGACCGCCGCGCCGACGGGGATCATCTGGGCGATGGTGGCCGACCGAACGCGCGCGCCCACCCAGACCCTGAAACTGGCCACCGCCGGCGCGCTGGCCGCCGCCTGCATTCTGCCGTTGGCGCGCACGCCGCTGGCGATGGCCGCGGTGTTGATGCTGCAAGGCCTGGCCATCCCCGCCATCACGCCCCTGGTCGACGGGCTGGCCGTCGAGGCCACCCACGGCGCGGCCGGCGGCTATGCGCGGCTGCGCTTGTTCGGATCGCTCGGGTACGTGATGGCCGCGCTGGCCATGGGCGCGCTTTTGACCGCGCGCGGAGATCGTCCCGCTGATGCCCTGGTGCCGCTGGGCCTGCTGGGCTGCGCGGTGGGCTATGCGGCGACGGCGTGGGGATTTTCTTCGTCGCCGGCGATCGCAGCGGCGCCGCGTGGGCGCGACCTGCTGGCGTTGCTGCGCAACCGCACGCTGCTGTGGGTGATGGCGGCGGGGACGCTGCACACCATCTGCACCATTCCGTACTACCAACTTTACGGCGTGCTGGTGCGCGAGCGCGGGCTGCCAGCCGCCGTCACCGGCGCCGGCAGCACCGTCGGCGTCATCGCCGAGATCGCCGTGCTGTTTCTGTTTCCCCGCGTCGAGCAGCGACTCTCGTTGGGCGCCTTGCTGGCGATGGCGTTTTTCACCGGGACCATTCGCTGGTCGCTGCTGTCGGTGGCCACCTCGGCGCCGGCGATCATCGGGTTGCAGGTGCTGCACGCCGCGACCTTCGGCGTGTACTGGGCGGCCACCGTGCGCATCCTCAGCCACGTCGTCCCGGCTCCGCTGCGCATCACCGGCCAGGCGATCTATGGCGCCATCTGTTTCTCGTTGGGCGGCGCCATCGGCAGCCCATTGTCGGGCTGGGCCTTCGACGCCTTCGGCTCGGCCGCGCCGGTGTACCGCCTGGCCGCCGTCGGCGAGCTGCTGCCCTTCGCGGTGGCGTTTGTTCTGCGCGCGCGGCGACTGTGAAGTCTAGCGTCCTTGTGCAGCGGCCCCGCGCAAGGTCAAGCAGGTGCTGGTCGCTCGCGCCACCAGACTGCCGCCTTCGTCGAACACGTCGCACTCGATCAAGCTGACGGTGCGGCCGGCTTTCACCACGCGGCCCTCGGCGCGCAGGCGCGAGCGCCACACCGGCTTCAAGAAATTGATCTTCAATTCGAGGGTGGTGAAGGTCTCGCCGCGCCCGAGCGTCGTGGCGAACGCCATCCCCATCGCAGCGTCGGCGAGATCGCACAGGACGCCGCCGTGAAGCGTGCCCATGGGGTTGGCCATTCGCTCGTCCGCCGCCAGCTCCATGGTGGACTTTCCCGGCGACACCGCCACCATCGACATGCCCAGCAGCTTTCCGATCGGCGGCGCCTCGGCGGGCTCGCCGCGCATCGCCACTTGCATGACGTCATAGAGGTCAGCCATTGTTCAACACCTTACGGCGACCAGTTTTGGCGGCGCAATAAAACAAAATCGGCTTGACCCTCCGGCGGGCCGCTCGCAGCATTCACGATGGCGCAGCGGCGCTTGCCTAAATTGCCCGGCGCCCACTCACTTTCGGCCAGGAGCTTGTTCATGCATCGATCCCTGTTCCGGTTGCTGTCCTTGACGTTGGTGCCGGCGGCGATGTGGTCGTGTTCAAGCGGCGGTGGAGGTGGCGGCGGGGGATCCGGCGGCAGCGGCTCGGCCGGGGCCAGCGCGACCGGCAGTGGCGGCACGTCCGGCGGCAGCGGCGGCGCGTCCGGCAGCGGCGGCACGTCGGGTGGCAGCGGCGGGGCGACGATGGGCTCGGGCGGCAGCAACGTCGACGGAGGCGGCCAACCCGATACCGGGAAAACCGACGGCGGCGGCACCGGCGGCGGCACCGACGGCGGCGGCACCGGCGGCACGATGGCGGCGAACACCGGGCAGATGTTCGGCTCGCACAAATTCCAGTATCCGGCCGGCACCATCAAACCCAGCGCCGCCAACCTCGACGCCGCGGTGGCCGCGTTCTACGACAAATGGAAGGCGGCCTACGTGGTCAGCGATTGCGGCGGGGCCTATATCGCCACCGGCGGCGGCACCGGCGCCATCGCCAACACGGTCGACGTGTCGGAAGGCCAGGGCTACGGGATGGCCATCGTGCCGATGATGGCCGGCCACGATCCGAACGCGCAGAAGACCTTCGACGCTCTCTACGCCGTCTATCACATGTTCGGCAGCATCAACGATCCCAACCTGATGTCGTGGAGCATTCAGGAAGGCTGCATGGTCCCGCACGGCAACGGTGACATCAACGATTCGGCCACCGACGGCGACATGGACATCGCCTACGGCCTGGTGCTGGCCGATCGTCAGTGGGGCAGCGCCGGTGCCATCAATTATCTGGCCGAGGCCAAGAAGATCATCGGATCGATCAAGGCCCACGAGGTCAACCCCACCACCAACATCATGATGATGGGCGACTGGTCGGACATCAAAGCGCCGTATTACACCGTCCGCTATATGTCGATGGACGGGCCTTACGGAGGCGATCAGCCCTTCGCGAATTTTTATTACGGGACCCGCCCGTCGGATTTCATGATCGATCACTTTCGCGCCTACGCCCGCGCCAGCGGCGACCAAAGCTGGATGGCGGTGGTCGACGCCACGCACACCCTGGTGAAGAAACTGGAAGACGGCTTCGCTTCCAGCACCGGCCTGCTGCCGGATTTCGTCGAGCACTTGGACACCAATCCAACCCCGGCGATGGCCAATTACCTGGAGAGCGAAGCCGATGGTCGCGTGGGCTACAACTCGTGCCGCGTGCCGTGGCACCTGGCGACCGACTATATCGTGTCGGGCGACGTCCGGGCCAAGACCGAGGCGCAGAAGATCACCACCTGGATCAAGGGCAAGACCGGCTCTGATCCCACCAAGATCGTCGACGGCTACGAGCTCAACGGAGCCAACGCCGGTACCGGCAAGGTCTTCGCCTTCGAGGCGCCCTTCGGCGTGGCCGCCATCGTCGATGCCTCCAACCAGGCCTGGCTGGACGCCATCTGGAAGGACATGGTCACCAACAGCACAGGCACCGTCAGCTACTACGACGACTCGATCAAGATGCTGTCGATCTTGATCATGTCGGGCAACTGGTTCGCGCCGTAGCGGCGCCCGCCGAACCGATCAGCCGCCGGCGGGGAACATCGCCGGGTCGGGCGGATCGGTGGCGAAGCCCAGCGTCTCGGCACCGGCTTGCTTGGCGCCGTCGATGACGGCGATCAGCTTGGCGTAGTTCAATTCGTCCTCGGCGACGATGAACACCGTTCGGTCGTTGGGACCGTGGGCGTCCAGGCGCGCCTTCAACTTGTTGATGAAGTCCGCCTCGGTCACCGAATCCGCGTTGATGCGCATCTGGCCGGCGCGGTTCACGTACACCACCAGCTGATCGGGCGGCACTTCAGTGACCTCCTCGACCTTTTCGCTGCTGGGCGTGCTGACCGGGATGTTCTTCTCCAAGAGCGGCGTCACCACCATGAAGATGATCAGCAACACCAGCACCACGTCGACCAGCGGCGTGACGTTGATGTCGCTGTTGCGCGCGGCGGGTGGCCGCACATAAAGCCGCTTTACCGAACCTTGCCTGTGATGATGACCCAACCGCATGGCGCCTACTTTTTGATCCTTTACTTTTTGATCTCTTCGATGGCCAGCTCGACCGCGCGAGCGCCCGCCTTCTTGGCGTGGTCCATGACCTTGCGGACATCGCCGACGGTGACCGACTGATCACCCTTCAGCAGCACGCGGCGGTTCGGTTCCTTGCTCAGCTCGGCGGCCAGCTTGGTCTCCAGCGCGTCTTCCTGAAAACCGACGCTCTCCACCCACAGCTTGTGATCGGCGGTCACCGAGACCACCAAAGGATCGCCGTTCTTCTCTTCCTTGGTCAGCTTGTTGGCCTTGGGCAGGTGCACGTCCTTGCCACGCTGGAGCATGGGCGTGACCACCATGAAGATGATCAGCAACACCAGCACCACGTCGACCAGCGGTGTGACGTTGATGTCGTTTTTGACTCCTCGGGAGGAGCCGCCCGTCATCGCCATGACGAATTACCCGTGGCGAACCGCGGCCGGGCGCCCGCTGTTGGACTTCAACTGGCGGGCCACGATGTCCAGAAGCTCGTTCGACGATTCGGCGATGTCCACCGTCACGCCGTCGACGAAGCCTTGGAAATAGTTGTAAATCATGACCGCCGGGATGGCGACCAGCAGACCGAAGGCGGTGGTCACCAATGCCTCGGCGATACCGGCGGACACCGTGCCAAGACCGCCCGACCCGGAGGCCGCCATGGCCTGGAACGAGTTGACGATACCGACCACCGTGCCCAGCAGACCGACGAACGGCGCCGTCGACGACACCGTCGCCAGCAGGCCCTGGCCGCGACGCAGGTTCTGCATCTCGCGCTGGCCTTGACGTTCCAGCGAACGCGCCACCGATTCGAAGATCAGCTCGGGGTCGTCCTGACCGCTTGCCCGGTACGTCGTCAGGCCGGCCATGATCACCCGACCAAGGTGTCCGACCTCGGCGCCCGGCTGCATGCTGGCGGCGGCGTTCAGGTCACGCTTGGCCAGCAACGGTCCCACCACGTGGGCGAAGGCGATGGATGCCTTCTTGGACTTGCGGAAGGCCAAGAACCTTTCACAGGCCACCAGCAGCGACGAGACCGACATGATGGCCAGCGCCCCGACCACCAGCCGGGCGAACAGGCCCATGTGGGCCCAAAGATCGTACAGTGTGAATTGCATGCTTTTCCCTTTCCCCTACGCGCGCTGCTTGTGCCCGCCTTTTACGGCGCCTTCACGGTGACTGGAATGACCATCTCGACCTGCACCGGATGTCCCTGGAACATGACCCCGGAATCGTAACGCCACTGCTTGTGCAACATGTCCAGGATGGACTGGTCCATGTGTGGCAGCCCCTTGATGATGCGACAGTTCGTCAGCGTTCCATCCACTTTGACAATGCACTTTACCAGCGCCGTCCCCGACACTCTCAGCGCCAGGGCCTCCTGGTTGTAAATCGGGGACGGGCGGTTCGAAATCGTCGGCCGGACCATGCCGACACCGAACGGAATCGTGCTGCCCAGCGATCCGCCGACGACGCCTCCCACCACGCCGCCCGCCACGCCGCCTTTCACGCCGCCCTCGACACCCGCGGGATCCGGCTCCTCCTGGGGCTTTTCGTGCTCCTGCGGCTTGGGTGATTCCTTCTTGGTCGTCTGGACAACGGTATCGGGTTTCTTGATGACCTTCTTGTGCTCGACCTTTGGCTTGGTCACCGCACCCCCACCGGCCGGCGGAGGCGGCGGAGGCGGCGGTGGGTTGAACAGCATCACCTTGCGGGTGTTCTTCTTGTCCTCTTCGTGCGGACGCGACGAGATGTACAGCGCCAGCGCGATGACGGCGACGTGCGCCGTGAACGACAGGATGGCGCCCTTGCCTATCTGCCGCCGCGGGACGTTATGCGCGAGAACCGAATCGAACATTGTGCTCTTTGAGTTGCTACGTTTCGAAGCTCAAGAAGAGACGGCGGCGTCTCTTCTCCATCTTTGATCAATTCGTTACTGAGGGATGTGCGTATCTCCCGGATCCAGCACGCACTGCTGACTGTCGGTGTCGCACAACGAGTAGATGGCGTTCTTGTTCTTGAAGGTCGGCTTGTCACCCTCGGTGTCCCAGTCCGGCTGTGGGATGCCGTTCTGCGGATCATGACAAAGGTCGTTGCTGGGCTTACCACAGTCGTCGGAGCACGCCACCGACGGGGCGATCCCGCGGAAGGTGTACTTCGCCACGCAGGTCGCGGCGCCGTTGAACTGGGTGTACGTCAGCTCGCCGGCTACCATGCTGCCGGTGAGAGCGGCGTTCACGAAGAAGCGCAGGTTGGCGAAATCGTATTTGACGTGAATCGGGTCGAACACCTGCGGTGCGGTGTCATCGCCGGGAGGCGGCGGGACGCACATCCCGCCATCGTCACCGCCACCGGCGTCGGTCGACGCGCCGACGTCAGTCGACCCGCCGGCGTCGTTGGAGGCGCCAGCATCCGTCGCGGCGTCCTTCGCGGCGTCCGTGGCGACGCCGACATCGGCGTCTGTGCCACCATCGGTGCCGCCGTCAAGATCGGCGGCCGAAGTGGCACCGTCGTCACCACCGCCGTCATCGTCACCGGCGCCGGCATCGTCGGGCGGGGACGGCGTGATGGTGAAGCCTTTGTCGTACTGAACCTCGGCTGCACTCAGCGTCTTGACGGTACAGATGTCCTGGCTGTTCGGAAACTGGGTGTCGAACTTTCCGAACGCGTACGGTTTGTGATTCGGGTCGGTGTCCGTTGCCGGCATGTCGGCGTTGGGCGCATTGGTCGCGTAGTTGCCGGTTTCGAACGGCTGGATGGCCAGCGAGGTTTTACCGTCAGATGAAACCCGCGGATCGTTGAAGTACGGCTGCATGCCAAACACCTGCACGCTCTCCGCGCCATCAAAACGGGTATCGCAGTCGCCGGTGCCCATCTTCGATCCCTGGACGAACGTCAACTTGACGTTGAAGTCATTGGCTTCCGGCGCACAAGTGACTCGCCGTTGCGTACAACCGGCGTTGGCCACCGTCAGCAGTCCCAATGACAGCAGCGCGGGAAAGATTAAGCCTGGTTTTGTCACGACATTTTCCCCTGTCTTAGCCACAGCGTTCATTTTCTCACCCGCGTCCACTAGAACGTCCACCGGGCGCCGAATCGAAAGGTGCGCGGATTTGAATAGGCAGTCGGTTTGCCGTAGTTCTGAACGTCGCCGGGGGTCTTCACGTCGACCGCGCCCATCATCGCGCCGTCCGCATAAACCGGGGTCAGCTTGACGCCCTTCTGGGGAATAGCACAGGACCCACCCGCGCCGGTGGCGCTGAAACAAACGTTCTGGGTCGTATAATTCTCCTCGGTCTCGGTGATGTTCTGCAGGTTCAAGAAGTTGAAGACGTTGATCTCCACCGAAAGGGCGTGGTTCTTGTTGAGATACAGCGTGTACCCGGCCTGCAGATCCGCGGAGTAGTCCCAGGGAACGCGAGGTCCGGTGCCTCGCTGTTGAATGAACGCGAAACCAAGGCCGTAGTCGGGATCGGCGCCGAGAGGGGTCGTCGGTTGCCCCGAGTGGGCGCGGATCGCGATGCCGGTGCTGATGTGGTGTCGCGCGGCCACGACCCACTCCTTGGCGCCAAAGATCTTGATGCTGTGACGCTGATCGTTGGGGAGGTAACCGTCGCGGTTGATGGTCAGGCCCTTGGTGTCGAAGTCGGCGGTGTGGTTCGGAATCAGCGCGCCGTCCTGGCTGATGAGGCCGCCGATGTTGCCGCGCAGCCACGACAGCGTATAGCTGGCGTTCAGCAACCAGTTGTCCCGGAAGTTCTTCACGAACTGCAGTGTGAAGGCGTCGTAGTCGCGCTTTGCCTTGGCAAAGTCCGAGGCGACGCCTTCGCCGGGGTTACCGAGAAAGAACGTCTGCAAGCCATCGCGGCTCATGTCCTCGACCACGTCGCCCATCCAGCGCTTGGTATAGGTCAGCGATGCGCGCAGGTCGGACATGATCTCGTAGTCAGCGCCGGCCACCACTTCGTGCTGGGACTGCGGCTTCAAGTTGGGATCGATCGGACTGGCTCCGGCGCCGAACGCCACGTACTTCTGGTTCGGGTTGGTGGCGTTGCCTTGCACCTGCGCCACCGATTCGGTGAGGCAGCCTTTGGGACTGGCCACGATCTGCGCCGGGCCGCAGTTGCTGCTGTAGTTGGCCAGTGTGTGAGGCTCGCCGCTGAGCGCGACGTCCGCCAGATCCAACGGGACGTTTTCGTAATACTTGGCGTAGTTGATAAAGATCTTGGAACGACCAGACTGCGTCGGATCGTAGATGGCGCCGAGGCGCGGCGACCATTGATTCGGCAGCACCAAACCCAGTTGACCACCGTCGGCATAGAGTGCCTGCGTGTCATACCGAACGCCCAGGTTCACGGTGAACTTGTCGACGATGCTCCAGCTATCCTGAATGAAGCCACCGACGATCAACGACTGTGTCTTCAGCGTTCGACCGTCCAGACCGAGCGGCGTATCCGGCGCGGTGAGAACACCGAACCGAAACTGATCCCCGATGGTCCCGTCGTCGTTCTCCAGGTACTGGCGACCACCGCTGTACGATTTGGTGTGCGAGTAGTCGGTGAACTCCAGGCTGAACCCGGCCTTGGCGATGTGGTGGCCAAGGCCCTGGGCCAGGAACGTCAGCGTGCTGCCGACCTGGTAGCGGTCATATTTCTGCGCGTCCTGCTCGCCTGGGCCGTTCGAATTGTACTGCGGGCTGACCGGACACAGCACCGTCGTTGCGCCGCCGCCGATGCACATCCCCTGATTTCGCAGCGTCGGGTCCAGGTCCGGCAGGTTGTGGCCCGCGTTGATCCACTGGATGGTCGGAATGTTCGCCAGCGCATTCGGATTTGAAGAGTTGATCTGCGAACCGTCGCTGGGTAGCAGAGTTTCAGATTGATGATGCCAACCGAGCAACGTCTCCACCGTCACATTCTTCTTGGGCGATTCTGTGGTCCACCGCAAGGTCGCGTCGTAGGGATTCGAGCTGAACCGGTGCGCCATCGACTGCAGGGTGCCGCCGTTGCTGTCGGTGCTCACTTCCGGTTGCCCGTCGCGCGGGTTGATGCCGTACTGGTTGGAAGCACCGCTGCTGCTGGGCAGGGCGGAAAAGGTCGCGACGAAGCGGTTGCTGGGATTCGCTGCGTAGGTCAATTTGCCGAACGCCTGCTCGGTCTGCAGGATGGCGTCGTTGTGGGTGGTGTTGCCGGGCACCTCTTCGGTCTGCGTGAACCCATTCTTCATGATCGGGTTGCCGGCAGCGTCGGTCTGGATGCGGTTCACCGACCGGCGGATGTCGTACGACGTTTGCGAGATGTTCAGGCCCACGTAGAACCACAGCTTGTCCTTGACCAGCGGGCCGCCGAGATCGAAGCCCACGTCGCCTTCGTAGTTCAGCTTCGGCTGGAACAAAACCGACTGCCCCTCGCGCGGGACGGCGTGGCGGGTGCCTTCCAAGGCGCCCGGGCTGTAGTTAAAGTACGCGCCGCCGTGGAAGTCATTGGTGCCGCTCTTGGTGACGGCGCTGATCACGCCGCCCGTCGACCGGCCGTACTCGGGCAGATAACCGCCGGTGACGACGTTGATCTCACCGACGAATTCGGACGACAACGGGGTGCCCGAGATGCCGAAGCCCGGGTTGTTGGTGCTGAGACCGTCGATGATGAAGCTGTTCTCGGCCGCGCTGGCGCCGTTGATCGACGTACCGAAGCCAGAGTTGTCGTCGGCGGCGCCGGCCGCGGCGCTGGCCACCGACTCGAAGGAACGCGACGCCGAGCCCTTGCCGCCCGGCGCCGAAACAGGGACGCGACGGGTGAACTCGGAGTTCAGGGTGGCGCCGGTCGAGCTGGAACCGACGTCGACGGTCGGGGCACGCGCCACGACGACCACTTCTTCGGCTTGCAGGGCCTCCGGAAGCAACTCGGCGTTCAATCGGATGGTCGTATCAGAGCGCAGCGAGATCCCGTCGCGGGCCAGCGGTTTATAGGCTTCCTTGTCGAAACGCAGCGTATAGGCGCCCGGGGGAAGGGTCGGGATCCGGTAGAACCCGGACGAATCCGTGACCACTACCTGCTCACCTTGCAGGTTGGGGGACGTCGCGGTCACCACCACATCGGCGACCGGCGCTTTGGTCGCGGCATCGGTGACGGTACCCGTCAAGGTGCCTTCCCCTTGCTGGGCTTGGGCTGACCGGGCCAGGAAAAGGCCCGCGGTCACGGAGCAAACAATGAGGCCAAGGCGGATTTTTTTTACTGAAAAGATGGTCACGAGGTCTCCCGCAGACGTGTGATGGTTTGAGCGCCCCCGTCTGCGATGCCTTGCAGCCGTCGTTGCTCGCCGGACACCATTGCCTTTTTTCCCGGACGAGGACGGAGTTTCTTGAGGTGAAGGTGAACTGTCAAGCGGGCCTATCCCACCCCCGAAGAATAAATACAACTTCGAGCCGAATGATCGATCGCCTGGGCATCGGATCGCCCCGGTTTGGGGGCCCAATTGCCGCATCCACCGCATACGAATGCCGCTTTTTTTCGGTCGAATGCGGCGTCGAGGGCGGCAAAGGATTACGGTGGCGGCGGTGAAAATCCGCGCCCGATCAGGCTGGCCAATTTCGGTAGCTGCCCTCACCTGGTTAGGCTGCCGATTGGCGTGGGCGGGTGGTCCGCCGGGTGCGCAGGTCGTGATCGTCGACGATGAAATCCGCGTGCGCCGCGACGACCAGCAGACTGCCGTCGCGACCGGACAGGTCCTACCCCTTGCCGACGGACGGGTGACGCTGACGGCGCTGCGCGGAGAGACGGTCGCCTTCCAGGTAATCATTTTCGATCAAAGCCCGCTCCCGGGCGCGGCCGCGATCGCGGTTGCTCCGTTCGCCGACCCGAGCGGACCGCGGGTCGAGCTGTGGCGGCAGCATTTCGTCACCGTCCAAGAACGCTCCCGTAACGAACGCCGGCCCGACGAATCCCTCGGTTGGTCTGCGGGCGCTCGCGCACCGGACGACGCCATGTTGGGCGAGGTACCGGACGCACTGATCCCGTTGACCATCGACGATCGCCCGCGCCCGTCGTCGACCTGGGAGGCCTTCTGGGTCGATCTGTTCGTGCCGGAAGCGGCGACGCCCGGGCCGCACGCGACCACCGCCAGCGTCACGGTGGGCGGCGCGCTGAGCGCCCGCTTCACCCTCGCCGTGGACGTCAAGGCGGCCGTGCTTCCCTATCGCGCGGTCAGCGCGTTTGCCTTTTACGAACCCGCGCGTCTGGAACAACGGATCGGCGACGGCCCGGCAGCCGAACGTCAACTGTGGCAGCTTCTGCACGCCCATCACCTCGACGCCCTGGCACCGCTGACGGCGGTCGCCGACGTCGATCGGCTGGCGGACGTTTTCAGCGGCGCTTTGTTTTCTGCCGAGCAAGGCTACGCCGGCCCCGGGATGCATCAGCCGCCCGCGGTGGCGGCGCTGGGTGCGTACGGACAGCTCGGTGATCCGACGCCGGCGACGATCGCAACAGTGCGGACGATGGTTGAAAGGCTGGCGCGACTGGCGCCGTCATCGAGCGACGCCACCCATGCGGCGGCTCCGGAGCTGTTTCTCTATGCCGTCGACGAAGACTGCGCCAGCCCACGCGCCGCCGACTGGAAGAAGGCGCTGGGCGGGCTCGCCCTGGCCCTGCCCGTGGCGGTGGGCCAGACCTGTGCCCAGCCGCCCGCGCAGCAAGCGGCCGACGTGGCGTTGATTCCGGGACCGTCATTCACGCGCGACCTGGTCGGCGCCGCGCGCGCCGCTGGCCGACGCGCCTGGATCTACAACGGCGCGCTGCCACGCACCGGAACGCTGCTGCTGGACGCTCCGCCGCGCGGCTTGCTGGTGAACGGCTGGATCGCCGCCCTGACCGATATCGACCGCTGGTTCTACTGGGAAAGCACGTTCTGGAATGACGACAACCCAGGCGGACACGGCGCCGTCGATCCGTTCGTCAACCCGGCCACCTTTCACAATCGCGACGGCGACACGGCGCTGGGCGACGGGCTGCTGGTCTATCCGGGACGCCAGCGTGCGCCGTTCGCTGGCGATTCGTTCGGGTTCGCCGGCGTGTTTCCCTCGCTGCGGCTGAAGCTGATCCGGCGCGGCATCGAAGACGCCGGCTATTTGATCCTGGCCGCGCGCGAACACCCGGTCGAGGCGACGCGCATCGCCGCGCAAGCCGTGCCCGCCCTGATGGACGAAGCCGCCGCCGATCAACCGGCCTCGTGGGACGCCGCCACCGACGAGGGCCGCCCGCGCTTTGCCCGCGCCCGCGCCGCCCTGGGGGCGCTGATTGCCCGTGGCGATCCCCTGACCGCTGATCAACGCGCCCGCATCGTCGAACGCCTGGCCCGGCAGAGACGCGCCGAGGTGCCGGTGGCGCTGACCCGCCGCCAGCGCTGGTCCCGAACCGCCGCGGGTGCCGCCGCGCTGGCGGTGGGGCTGATTGCCTTCGCGCTGGTGGTGGGCCGCGCCCGCCGGGGACGCGCGCGCGCCTGACGTCAGCTTCGCGGCGTGTGCGGGCGCAAGCCTTTGGCGAACAATCCCAGGCCGCCGGCGATGATGCCGAACATGAAGATCGTCGTCCACAACGACGTGGGGCGAAAATAGATATCCAGGTTCATCAGCACCCCGACCAGGATGAGGGCGATCCCCACCACGATCAGCACCCACCCGATGATCGATCGCCCGTCGAAGAACAAAGCGCCGAAGCCGATCAGCAGCGGCATCAACGTGATCCCAAAACTGGTTCCGCCGCTGCCGAAGAACCGCCAGTACGACGTGTGAACCGTGACGTGGTCGAAGACCAGATAGATCCCGACCGCCATCATCACCAGACCCAGCAAGCACTCGCCCAGGCCGCCCGGCGTTCCGCCGGGACCTTCGAACCGCCTGCCGCCCATGCTCGCGCCGGTATCGTTCATCGTGGGCTCAATTTACCATCGCACCGGGAGCAAGCCGTGCCTCAGAAGGCGAAGCGCACGACGCCGCCGACGCCGTCGCGGCCAATGGCCGGGGCGAAGCCCAGGTGCGGTGCCTCGGCGCCGGCCGCCGCCGGGCGACCGAGCGCAAAGGTCAGCACCGAACCTGCGGCGGCGGCCGCCGCGATGCCGTAGCTGACCCACTGAAAAGTGGCCGCGTGCTGGCCGCTTTGGACCTGGTCGTTGTACGCGGCCGTCGTGATGGGCGTCGACGATTCGAGATCGCTTTCGATCGAGCGCACCTTCAAGCTGAAATAAATTCCCGCCGCCAGCGCCGCCACGCCCGCGCCGGCCAGGATCGCGGGCGCGACCAGCGACGGATGCGATCCTTCCGGCTGCATGGCGGGAGCCGGTGGCGGCGGCGCGCTGGGCGCCGGCGGGGTCGGCGCGGGCGCGGGAGGGACCGGCGCGGCAGCGGCGGCGTTGCGGGCCTGTTCGGCCTCCAGGTCGCGGATATAGGTATTCACCTGGGCGGCCTCGTCGGGGGACAGATCGGGCGCGAGGCGGCGATATTCTTTGAAGCGCTCCAAGGCTTCGTCGGTGCGGCCGTTCTGCTGGTAGCAGCGGGCTTGATTGTAAAGCGCGTTGACGTCGCCGGTCTGGGCGGCAATCTGGGCCAGCAGAGCCACGCCTTTCTCGACGTTTCCGGCCGCGCAAGCGGCCCGCGCCCGCGCCTCGCGCGAATCGGGCGCCGCCTCCACCGCCGTCGAGACCGACGCCGCCGCCAACGCGCCCGCGGCCAACACCAACCACCATCGACGGCAACGCCTTGCTCGGCTGATCATCGCGTTCCCACCATGGCCTTGGCGGTCACGACGGCCGGCTGCGCGCCACAGGCCAGCGCCTTCATCTGTGTCGCTGACAAGGCCAAATTGTAGACCGCCAGCTCGTCCAATGCGCCAGCAAATCGATTGGTGATCGCGGTGGCCGGCATCACCGCCGCGGGATCTTCATCACCACCCATCAGCAGCGCGGTCTCTTCCGCACCAAATTGCAGCGCGAATGAGACCCGCCCGAAAGTATCGCCGTTGACGAACAGCTCGACGCCGGGGGTGGGCCCGGTATCGGTGTACGTCATCGCCAGGTGCATCCACCTACCATCGGTCGGCAACGGTTGATTGGCCGTGAGATCGACGTTGGTGCCGTTGGCGGTGTGCAGCTGAGCGCGCAACTGTCCGCCCGCGACACTGAATCGGTAGAGGTATCCTTTCGGACCGGCTGCTCGACGGGACAGCAGCGAACCGTCGGGGGGGCTGCCGACGGGAAATTTCGCCCACGCCGACACCGTGATCCCGTCGCTGATCTTGTTCACCGCGCTGGTGTCGGTCCCCTCGACCGAGATCCAGGCGCCGTTGGTCCCGCCGTGCAACGACAGCCCGGAACCAAAGCGGCCGCTGACCCACGACGCCCCGCCAAGGAGAGCGTTCACCGTCGTCACCAGATGATTGACGGACGAATCGTTGATCGTCGGATTGCCGCTGTCTTCGTCGAGCTGCAAATAGACGATGAGCCCGGTCGACAGATCAATGACCCCGGACGGCGGCGTGCAGACCGGCCAGTCGGGCGGTGCCACCTCGGCGGCGTCGGGAGGTTGATCGACAGCGGCGTCCTGGCCGCCGGTGCCTGCCTGGCCGCCGGTGCCTACCGGGCCGCCGGTGCCTGCCTGGCCGCCGGTGCCTGCCGGGCCGCCGGTGCCCTGACCGCCTTCGCTTGCGACGTCGGACGACGGGGTGTCTGTCTGATCAACGGTGGCGTCGTTGCCTGCGGCGCGAGCGTCGGTGGCGGCGTCGGCGGCGACCGCCTTCACGCAGGCGCCAGCCGCGCACGCCGGATAGTCGGTCGGACAATCCTGCGGCCCGCTGCAGACGATCTTGTTAAGCGGCAGCGTGGGCGAGAAAGAACAACCAAACACGAACGCCGGCACCACCCAGACACCGAAAGCAAGCGCCATTCGCGCCGTCAACATCGGCGCCTCTCGCGCGCTATGCTGCCGGCAAAGGGAGGGTTCATGTCAGAGCACAAGGCATCAATTCATTGGGAGCGCAGCGGACCGGACATGTTGAAAGGAAAATTTTCCCGAGAACACACCTGGGTATTTGACGGCGGGTTAACCGTCAAAGCTTCAGCCTCGCCATCAGTTGTTCCGGCACCGTATTCAAACCCAGCCGGCGTCGATCCGGAGGAGGCCTTCGTCGCCTCGTTGTCCAGTTGCCACATGCTGACCTATATATACTTGGCTTCCAGGCAAGGGTTTCTGATCGACAGCTATCGTGACGACGCGGTGGGCGTTTTGTCCAAGAATGACCAGGGCGCTCTTTGGATCAGCGCGGTGACGCTGCGCCCCCAAATCATTTACAGCGGCGAAAAGCGACCGACTCCCGCCGAAGAAGACGAGCTGCATCATCGCGCGCACGAGCAGTGCTTCATCTCGAATTCGGTGAAGACCGCGGTGACTGTGGCGGCGTCCGAATAATTTGCTGAACAAACGGCCCAGCTGGGAGGCCTGCGGGCCGCGCGCGTGACGTCTAGTTAGGACGGATCGGCGGCCCGCCTGTAGGCGGCAAGCTGATGATCGGCATACACTTGCCGCCGTCATTGCACATCTCGATGAGCGGTTTGCAACCGGGCGCGCACGATCCATTGCAACCGTCGTCGCCGCACTCCTTGCCGCCGCACTTTGGCGTGCACTTCACGCCGCAGCCGCCATTGGGGCCGGCACCGCAGACCTGACCGTCGGGGCAGCAGGTGCCGTTGCAGTTGTCGAGGGCGCCGCAGCTGCACTTGAAGTCAGCGCCGCAAGTCTGGTTGTTAGGGCAAGCGGTGCACTTCGTGCCGCAGCCGTTGTCGTCTCCGCAGTTCTTGCCGACGCAACTGGGAACGCACGGCTTGACGCACGCGCCTGCCGCGCTGCAGATCTCCCCGGCGCCGCAGCAGGTGTCCCCGCACTTGGCGACGTTGGCCGGACAGACGCAGGCATTTGCCCCGTTGCACGTCTGGTTGCCCGGGCACTTGCCGCTGCAGGTCTCGCCGCAGGTGTCGGGATCGCCGCAGTTCTTGTTCGCGCAGACCGGGACGCACATGCACTGGCCGGCCGCGGTGCAGGTCTGAGCAGTCGGGCACGTCCCGCACATGCCGCCGCAGCCGTCGGGGCCGCACTTCTTGCCACTGCATGCTGGAACGCACATGCACTGGCCGGCCGCGGTGCAGGTCTGAGCAGTCGGGCACGTCCCGCACATGCCGCCGCAGCTGTCGGGGCCGCACTTCTTTCCGCCGCAGTTAGGTACACAGACGCACTGGCCGTTGCCGTTGCAGGTCTGACCCGAGGGGCAGGCGCCACAACATTGGTTGTTGGGAATGCAGTTGCCGTTGCACAGCTTCTGTCCGGCGCAACATTGCCCGTTCGGGATGCAGACACCGTTGCCGCACGACTTCGGTTGCGCGGAAGGACAGCCGCAATTGCGGTTGTTGCAAACCTCGACACCGGCGCACTGGTGTCCACAGCTGCCGCAGTTGTTCTTGTCAGAGACGACGTCCTGACAATGACCGCACCACAGTTGACCGCCGGCGCAGCAATCGTTGAGATTGGCCACACAGGTGTTCTGCTTGTTCGGGCAATTCTGCCGGCCGCCCGGACAGCCGCAGTTGGTGCCGTTGCAGACGTAGTCGCCGTTGCAGCGGTTGCCGCAATCGCCGCAGTTGTCGTGGTTGTTGATCACGTTGGTGCAGATGTTGGTGCAGACCTTGTTGGGGTTCTCGCAACGACAGACCCGCGCCACGCAGGCCTCGGCATCGTGGCAAGGGTTCGCGCACAGGCCGCAGTTGTTGTAGTTCGTGTCCAGCTTGACGCAGGACTGGCCGCACTTGGTTTCGCCCTGGCCACACATCGTGGCGCACTTGCCATCGCTGCAGAATTGACCCTGCGGGCACGCTTTGCCGCACAGGCCACAGTTCTGGGAATCGCTGAACAGGTCGGTGCAACCGCCGGTCGGACAGTTGGTCTGGCCCTGGGCGCAGATGGTTTCACACTGCCCGGTCGGCAAGCAGATCTGACCATCCAAACACGCCGGCGCGCAGGTGATAGGAATGTCGATGGGCCCGGTGTCGATGTTGGTGCCGTCATCGGACGAATCAACAGGCGCATTGTCGAACGCCGGCGCGTCGACAGCCGAATCGCGGCCAGAACCCGCCGTGTCCCCTTGGCGCGTGTCACCGCGGCCCTGAACCGACGAACCGTCGCCCAAGTCGGCGTCGCGCACCGGCGTGTTGCCTCCGCACCCCCACACCAACAGTGCTGGCAGCAGCCAACCCAGGCGACGCGACAGGTTCTGGTCAGACGTTCTCGCCATGCACTCCCCCTTTACGGACGGCGCCTACTCACTGCGTGACGCAGGCTCGATCGTTCTTGCATGCATTTGTACTGACGCAAGACCTGCCCGTGGCGTTCCCGCCGGTCTCGCAACAACAGGTTCCCATCGTTGGACACAATGTATTCACGCAGCGCGCGGTGCGGTTGGTGGGTTGATTGCAGAAGCTGGTGACGCACAGGTCGAACTGATTGCGGCAGGCTTCCACGATGGTCGGCACCTGCGGGACCTGGCAAACGCCCGAGATGCAAATCATGTCCAGCACCGCCGGCACGTCCATCACCACCTGGCCGCAGGCCTGACCGCAGGTCATCCGTTCGCGGGTCTTGTCGGCGGCGCAGACGCCGTCCTTTTGCCCGGTCTTGGCCATCGAACAGCCGTTGCAGCGCATGGGATCGTCGCCTTCGCAGGCGGTGTTGCAACAGAACCCGTCGACGCAGAACTTGCTGTGACACCAGCTATTCGCCTGGCAGGACTGGCCGTTCATCAGGTCGGTGGGCGGCGGCTTATCCACCGGCAAATCGACGGGCACGTCGACGATGTCCACGGCCAGATCAGGGGCGGTGTCGACCCTGTCCGCCGCGTCGCCATCGCTGGCCGCATCGCCGTCGCCCGGGCTGTCGCTGGCTTCGGCGACATCATGAGCATCGCCGATTTCCGACGTAATCAGGTCGTTTCCGCGCGAGGGCGGGGCATCTGCCACCGGTCCGCCGTCGACTTTTGGGGCCGGCGCGCTGGAGCACGCCACGGCGGCGCAACAGACACAGACCAAAGCTATGCGAATCAAAGCGCGGCTCATCGAGCTCGACCTACCCCCAAGTTGCGGCAAGATTCTAGACAGCCGCAGCAATATCTGCCATCAATTTTCCGTATCCGGCCGCACCGCAGCACATGTAAATATATAACGGCAACGCCGGTACAATCGCCGGCGCTGCGAATTTTCCTCGCGCTGCTCGTCGTCTTCGCAGCGCTGACCGGGAATGCTTTCGGCCGCGGCTACCAGGATTTAGGCGTGCGGGAAAAGGAAGCGGTGGACGAAGCGCTGGCCCTGCGCAGCCTGATCGTGGACCCACAACCGGACGGCAAAATTATCGGCGCCGTGCAGGTGGTGAACCTGGACGTGTTCACCGACCGCGATCTCTTCCTCGCCTGGTTCAACCGTTTTCACTGGACCACCAAGGAAGAAATGATCCGCCGCGAGGCCTTGTTTCATCCCGGCGAGCCTTACAAACAGAACCTAGTCGACGAGACCGCGCGCAATTTGGAAAGCCCGGTCTACACCAGCGCGCTGGGCATCGTCGCCGTGCAGTCGAGCAAGCCGGGCTTCGTCGACGTCCTGATCGTCACCCGCGATCTGTGGAGCCTGCGGCTTAACACCGACTTTCAATACCAGGCCGGCGACCTGCTGTCGGCGACGGCCTCGCTGGCGGAGAACAACCTGTTTGGTCATCGCAAATACCTGGCCCTGGTGACCGACCTGGATCTGGGCAAGGTCGACGCCGGCCCGTCTTACTTTGACCCCAACATCGCCGGCACCCGCCTCACCACCACCGTCGACCTGCGCTTGCTGTTTTCGCGGCAGACCCAGGATGTGGAAGGCTCGTACGCGCACCTGGGGTTCGGGTACCCGTTATTCGCGCTGGATACACCGTGGGGGTTCGGCGTCGATTACAGCTACTACGATCAAGTGGTGCGGGTGTTTCAGGGCAACAGCCTGCGCCAGCTGCCCTTCACCGCCGACGACGGCACGACGCAGGTGTTCCGTCCTTACGCCTACCGGCTGCGGACGTTCGGGGGAACCGCCGCCATCACCCGTCGCTATCACGCTCATGGGGTCGTGCAAGAGGTCAGCGGCGGCCATCGGCTGTCGCTGACGCGGCCGTCGCTGCTGCCCGATTTCCCCAACGACCCCGGCGTCACTCAGATGTTCGAGGATAGGATCTTCCCCCGCCTGGTGGGGTACGTCTCGTCGCTATACGCGAGCTATCACATCTTCACGCCGCGCTATCGCATTTACCGCGACCTCAACACGTTCGATCTGCGCGAGACCGCGACGCTGGGGCCTTCGGCGACGGTGCTGGCCCAACGGGCCGATCAACTGTTCGGGTCGGCCTATCAATACTGGTTTCTCAGCGCCGACGCCGGCTGGACGTTCTCCCTTGCCGACGGTTTGCAGACGGTGGGCCTCAGTTGGTCGGTGCGTCTGCACGACGGCACCTGGAGCGACGAGGCCCTTTCCGCCAACGTCTTCATCGCCACGCCGGTCATCGCGCACGCGCTGCGCTTGGTGGGCTCGCTGGTGACGAACCTGGTCTTCGACAACGAACAGAACACCCTGGTCACCGTCGGTGGCGATTCGGGCCTGCGCGGTTATGCGGTGGGCGAGTTCCTCGGGCAAAACGGAATGATCGGTCACCTGGAGGTTCGCTCGATGGCGCTGCCGGTGCTGTCGCTGCGCGCGGGCGGCCTGGTCTTCTATGACGTCGGCGATGTTCCGCCCGTCGGATCGGTCGCCGCCGCCTTACCCAGCGACCAGGACAACATCTTTCACCGCACCTTCGACGCCCTGCGGAGCTTTCACGCCTACCAGGACGTTGGCCTCGGGCTGCGGGTGCTGATCCCGCAGTTCAATACTTACGTCTTGCGCCTGGATTGGGCCTTCGCTCTCAATGACGACACGCTGCCGTCCCCGGTGCAAACGCGCGCGGGCTGGCCGGGGCGGTTCTCCGCCGGGTTCATGCAGGCCTTCTGATCAATAGAAATTGATCGGGACCATCTGCTCGATCGAATAGTACGGCGCCGCGGTGGCCGGGCCCATGACGTGGCCGAGGGGCGGCGAATCGCCGTCGACCGTGGTGGCGCTGAACGACGCGGAGGCCATGCCGGTCTCGGCCACCACCCGCAGCGCCACCGGCGGGTTCTCGGTGACGAACTCGCCCGGCATGAACTGGTTGTGGCCGGGATCGGTCATGGTCCCCAGATCCATCGTCCCCCGCTGCAGCAGCACCGCCGGTTCGCGATAGCCGCTGAAGATGCAGCCGCGCACGACGATCATGCTGGAGAAGTTGTTCTCGAACAGGCCGACCACGTTGAAGATCGAATCGGTGACACTGAGGCTGTCGCCAAAAAAGTAGATCCCGCCGATGGCCGAGGTGGCCGACGAGATCTGGAACGTGCTGTTCGACACCGTCCCGGTGGTGTCGGGGCCCATCAGATCCAGAATGCCTTGAAACAGCGTGTTGGTAATGAGGACGTTGGCTTGCCCGATCATGGCCACCGCGTTCGCCCCGCGGCTGTTGATCTGCGCGCTGTCGATCTTGACCTGCACGCGATTGCCCTCCATGCGGATGGCCTCTCCGTCTTTTTCATCCAGGCTGCTGAGCACGCTGCCTTCGATCACCTGCAGGCTGCCGTCATCCGCTTCCCAGCGCACCGGCTTGGTGGCGGCGCTGGACACGCTGGTCTTTCCGCTGATGACCAGGGTGGCGCCGCTGGCGAACGGACTGACGTCAAAACCGGCGCCGTCGCCGGACGCCTGGACGTCGGTGACCTTGACCGTCGATCCCTTCCCGCTGATCTGCACCAGCGAATCAAGAGCCAGGTGCTGGATCACCCCGTCCGCCGCGATGACGATCTGTCCGGATAGCAGCGTCGTCGACGACGAATCACCCTCCAGCGTGGCCTTTGGCGGCAGGTAATAGCGAACATAAGGATCAGAGTTGTCGCCGTGCACTCCGGCGTCGAGGTGAAGCGTGTCGCCCGGGCCGGCCACCTGCAAAGCGCGGGCGATGGTGCCAAAGGGACGGTCGCTGGCGCCGTCGTTCTGTTTGTCGTCGCCGTTCAAAGCGACCGTGATTGGCGAAACCGTGACCACGCCCGCCTGGCCCAGCATTTTCCGACCGCCCTGCGTGGTGAACGTCAGGCCCAGCGGACCGGGCGGCGTGCCAGAGGGAATGGTCACCGCCAGTCGGAAAGAGTTGGGTTTCGCATCGGACGGGCGAGTGAGTTTCAAGCTGCCAAGAACGATGTTGTCAGCGTCGCCGAGACCGGTGCCGTTCACCGTCAACTGGACCGTGCCGCCCTGGCGAACGATCGCGCGATCGGCGCTCACCTGGATCATCGCGCAGGTCGCGCCGTCGGGCAGACAAAGGTTGCTCAGCGGGCAACAGGCGTAGCCGGCGGTGCAGGGACAGCTTCGGTTGTCCTCGGAAAGCTGCGGGGTGCACCCCGCCCCCGCCCCGACGACGGCACCCCAAAGAGCGCACACCGCCAAAGCGTGAAAAGCACGAAGCGCAGGGCTAGCCATGAGGATTCTTCGTCGGGCTGACTCCCCGGCCGCCCGCCCAAAAACCTCGACCACCCTCCGTCAAAAACCGCTGGCCGGTTCGACTACTCTAACACGACCACCTGCGCCGGAAGTGCCGTTTTGCTATTCGACGATGGTGATCCAGCCGTGTGGATCGGGCTTCTGACCGTACTGGATGGCCGTGATGGTGTCGTAAAGGCGGCGGGCGGATTCGCCTGCCTGGCCGCCGTTGACCACCAGGCGTTCGCCCTTCCAACCAAGCTCGCCGACCGGAGTGATCACGGCGGCGGTTCCGCAGCCGAACACCTCACGCAGCGTGCCCTTCTTGTGCGCGTCGGTGAGTTCGCTGATGTCCAGTGAGCGTTCGGACACCGTGTGCCCCCATTCGCGCAGCAACGTCATCACGGAATCGCGGGTGATGCCGCCCAGGATGGTGCCGTCGAGGGCGGGTGTGATGAACTCGTCGCCGATGCGCGCCACCAGGTTCATGGTGCCGACCTCTTCGAGGTGACGGTGTTCGATGGCGTCGGTCCACAACACCTGGGCGAAGCCGCGCTTCTTCGCTTCCTCGGCGGCCAGCAGGCTGGCCACGTAGTTCGCGCCCGCCTTCACCGCGCCAAGGCCCCCCGGGGCCGCGCGCACGTATTTGTCTTCGATCCAGATGCGCACCGGGCTGAAAACCTCGCCCGAGTACGCGCCCACCGGCGAAGCGATGATGAAAAACGTGTACAGCTTCGACGGACGCACGCCCAGAAATGGCTCGGTGGCGATCATCGTCGGACGGATGTACAGCGCCGTCCCCGGCGAGCTTGGCACCCAGTCACGATCGGTGTGCACGAAGGCGCGCAGCGCTTCAGTCATCAACTCGACGTCGATGGCCGGCATGCACAGGCGAGCGGCGCCTTCGGCCATCCGACGGCAGTGCCGATCGGCGCGAAACAACCGGATGCGCCCGTCGACGC
Organism: Polyangia bacterium; assembly: GCA_036268875.1. GTDB lineage: Bacteria > Myxococcota_A > Polyangia > Fen-1088 > Fen-1088 > DATKEU01. The sequence continues at coordinate 243,901 of DATATI010000029.1, forward strand.
CCCGAAAGCCTTTCAGGCCGTCGAACAGCTCCTGGCCGTAATGAAAAACCGCCGCCGCCGGATCCAGCACCAGCGGCCCGTAAGGCACGATCCGCGGGTTCAACCAGCCCCGGCCGTCTTCGTAGTCAATGACCGCCATGTGGTCGGTGAAGATCCGACCGAACACCAATTCAGAATCCTGGGGTCGCGGTTGGCAGGTGGCGGCAAGCTGAATCGAGATCATGGCGCTGGGTCGGAGAATATCCCCTCGCCGCCGGCGATGCACGTCCGGGTGAGGGCGCGCCGCTCAGTGCCGGAAGGTGGGTGTCACGTTCAGCACCTGTTTTTCGCGCATATTGCGGATGACGATCAGGTCGGCGGCAGCACCGGCGCGCTCCTCCGTCAGCAGTTTGTGAAGGTCGTCGATGCCGGCGATGGGCGTGTCGCCAAAGCGAACGATGAGATCGCCTTCGCGGACGCCGGCCACCGCCGCCGGGCCGCTGGGCTCGACGGAGACGACGAACACCCCGCTTTCGGTGGGCAGGTCGTGAAAACGCATCACCCGGCGGTGCAGCGGCACGTTCTGCCCGGCCACGCCGATGTACGCGCGGCGGATGTGGCCGTCTCGAATCAAACGCCCCATCACGAAGCTGGCGGTGTTGCTGGCGATGGCAAAGCAGATGCCTTGCGCCGGCATGATCATCGCGGTGTTCATACCGATCACCCGGCCCTGCCCGTTGACCAGCGGTCCGCCAGAATTTCCCGGGTTCAGCGCGGCGTCAGTCTGCACGACGTCGTCCACCAGCCGCCCGGTCTTCGTGCGCAGCGACCGTCCCAGCGCGCTGACCACGCCCGCCGTCACCGTCACGTCGAAGCCGTACGGATTGCCGATGGCGATGGCCAGCTGCCCGACCCGCAGGCGCGAGGAATCGCCGAACGTGACCGGCGTGAGGTCGGGCGCGTAGATGCGCAGCACGGCGATGTCCGTGTCCGGATCCTCGCCGACCAGATGGGCCGGGAAGCGCCGGCCGTCCGGCAGCGCGACGGAGATCTTGCGGGCCTGATTCACCACGTGACTGTTGGTCATCACGAACCCGTCGGGCGTGAACACGAAGCCCGAGCCGCTGCCCGTTGCCTCCTCGGGCGGTCGCGGCCCGCGACGGCGCCCGGCCGGAGCCGGCGGACCTTGCACGTCCACCTTGACCACCGACGGACTGACCCGCTCGGCCACCGACGTCACCGTCGTCGAATACGCGTCGAGCAGTTCACGATCGACGCGCCCCTCATCAATGCTTTCAACCGCGTTCATCACGAAACCTCCTTGCCGCACGCCCCGGGAGGGTCGGCGCCCTCCCGGGGGCGAACGACAGCAATCGGCGCGTTTACAGAACCAGCGTCCCGGTGCGAATCAGGTACGCCAGCCGCTGTCGCTGATCGTCGTCGAGCAAAGCGTGGATGCGTTCCAGCGCCTTGGTCACGGCGTCGCGCAGGCGCTCGGCGCTGCCCACGCGCAGGTCGGCGCCTTCTTTCGCCCGTTCCTTATTGAACGCGCTTCCCGCCACCGCATCGGCGAAAGCGGTCAGCGTGCGCCGTCGGTCAACCTCGCCCTGGGCTCGCTCGGTCTTGAGCTCATCGAGGATCCGCGCCAGCTCGGCCACCTGGCGCTCGTCCAGTTCCAGTTTGTAGGCCAAAAAGCGCAGCGGGCGCCGGACGCCGAAGGCGCCGCCGCCGAACTCGCCGTCGCCGTCATCGCCGCCGCCCGCCTGCCGGTCGTCGCCGCGACCGCGCCCGCCCCACCCGCCGCCGGGCCCGCAGCCGGCCGAAGCCCAACCCGGACTGCAGCCATCGCCGCCACCCGCCACTTGACGAGACTTCCACCAGTACATCATTCCTGGATGCATCGTTCTTGCTCCTTTCGCGGAGGCCATCAGCTCCCCGCGGGTTATGTCGGCGTGGGCGGTATGCCTCACGTCGTTCATCAAGACTAAACGCCGAATCTTGATCGTCAATGGCGCTTTGTCGACCGGCCGCCGCTGGAGGCCGCGGATCCTTCCCGACCGCAGTAGCATCTGACCCGCTCTGAAAGGACAATCGTCATGATTCAGGTTCGACCAGCCGCCCAGCGCGGCACCACCCGCATCGATTGGTTGGATAGCCGCCACAGCTTTTCATTCGGGGAGTTCCACGACCCGGCCAACATGGGTTTTCGATCGTTGCGCGTGATCAACGACGATCGCGTGGCCCCGGGCGGCGGCTTTCCTACCCACGGCCACCACAACATGGAGATCCTCAGCTACGTCCTCGACGGCGCGCTCGAGCACCGGGACAGCCTGGGCACGGGTTCGGTGATCCGCCCCGGCGATGTGCAGCGGATGAGCGCCGGGACCGGCGTGCGGCACAGCGAGTTCAACGCTTCCCGCAGCGAGCCGGTGCGGTTTCTCCAGATCTGGATCATCCCCGAAAGGCAGACGATCGCTCCCGGTTATGAACAAAAGACGTACGGGGAGGCCGACCGGCAAGGTCGGCTGCGGCTGGTGGCCTCGCGCGACGGACGCGATGGATCGGTGACGGTCCATCAGGACATCAATCTGTACGCCGGCCTGTTCAAGGATGGCGACAAAGCGACGTATGAACCGCGGCCCGGGCGATCAACCTGGGTGCAGGTCGCGCGCGGCGCCGTGACGCTGAACGGGCAGACGCTTTCGGAAGGTGACGGCGCCGCCATTCAAAACGAAAAGGCCCTTCAACTGGCCGCCAGCGGCGTCGAGGAAGCAGAGGTTTTGGTCTTCGACTTGGCCTAGACTGCGCCGCACGACGATGGCGCGGCGATACTGGCTGATGAAGACCGAACCGGAGAGCTTCTCGATCAGCGACCTCGCGCGAGCGTCGGCCGAGACCACCTTCTGGGACGGCGTACGCAACTATCAGGCGCGCAATCTCATCCGGGACGAGATGATGGTGGGCGACGGCGTTCTCTTTTATCACTCGAACGCCAACCCGCCGGCCGTGGTGGGAACCGCGGAAGTGGTGCGTGCCGGGTATCCGGACCCCACGCAGTTCGATCCGCAGTCGCATCACTACGACGCCGACGCGCGCCCCGCCGAGCCGCGCTGGTACATGATCGACGTCAAGCTGGGGCAGGTGTTCAAGCGGGCCGTCGGCCTGCCCGAGCTGCGCGCGCATCCCGCCTTGGAAGAGATGGTGCTGCTGCGCAAGGGCAGCCGTCTTTCAGTGCAGCCGGTGACCGCCAAGGAATGGAGCACCGTCGTCAAGCTGGGCGCCAGCAAGGCCGGTCCCCGGTCGTGAAGCGCCGCCGTCCGGTGACCACGCGCTGGCCCTTCTCGACCAACGGCTGACCGGCGATGCCGACCATCACCTTTCTCCCCGACGGCCCACGCATCGCCTGCGAGAACGACGAATCCATCTTCGACGTCGGCCGCCGCGCCGGCGTGCGCATCCCCACCTCGTGCGTCGGCAAGGCCAGCTGCGGCCTGTGCCGCGTGAAGATCGTCGCCGGTGAGGAACATCTGTCGCCGCTGAACAGCAACGAACGCCGGCACCTGGGCAACGTCTACTACCTCACCAAGATTCGCCTGTCGTGCCAGGCCCGGATCAGCGGCGGCGACGTCACCGTCGAGGTCCCCTGACCGCCCAAACGTGACAAAGGCTGGCACTTGGACGAAAGTGCTGCGCGCGCCGCGCTTGCCGCGGGCCAAGCCAAGGAACCACGATGCAATCGCTTCTCGACCTGTTTCACCGCATTTATGACGTGCAAGGGATCGTCCGCTGGGGTGGCCTTATCGCTCTGGTGGCGGTCATCTTCTCGGAGACCGGTTTGCTGGTCGGCTTCTTCCTGCCGGGCGATTCGCTGCTGGTGACGGCCGGTTTGTTTTGCACCAGCGCCGATCCCGGACAAATTCCGCTGCTGAACATCGTCACCTTGAACCTCGCGGTGATGGTGGCGGCCATCGTCGGGGACACCGTCGGCTACTGGATCGGCGCCAAGTCGGGGCCCAAGCTGTTTTCGCGCGAGCAGTCGCTGCTGTTCTCGAAGAAGCACCTGCTGCGCACCAAGGAGTTCTACGAACGTAACGGCGGCAAGACCATCATCATCGCGCGCTTCATACCGTTCGTCCGCACGTTCGCGCCGGTGGTGGCGGGCATCGGCAAGATGAACTATCGGCGCTTCATCTCCTTCAACATCGTGGGCGGCATCGGCTGGGTGTTCAGCATGACCATGCTGGGATTTCTGCTGGGCAAGACCTATCCGCCGATCACCAAGCAGATCGACAAGGTGATCATCGTGATCATCTTCGTGTCGCTGCTGCCGGGGATGATCAGCTGGGCGACGAACCGGAAGAAACCGGCCGGCCCTGGCGTGTCCTTGTAGGGCCGCCCGCGCGGAATCATGGCGCTCAAGAACGCGAAGAAATCAGGCAAGGCAGCCAAGGCCGGCAAGGCAGCCGCGCCGAAGAAGGCCGCCAAGCCGGAGAGCAAGCCGGCGCCCAAGGCGACAGCCAAACCCAAGGTGGCCTTCCCGAAGAAGAACCAGCCGCCCACCGAAGCCGAGTTCGCCGCCCGCCTGCCGCTGGCCATCGGCAAACGGTTCGAGCTGGTGCGCGGCTTTCTGAAGAAGCAAAAGGGGATCGGCGAAGAGCTGTACTTTTACGGCCCCAAGACCGGCTGGGCCTATCGTTACCTGCGCGACGGACAGCAGTCGATCTGCTCGGTGATGATCCACCAGGATCGCCTGCTGGGGATCGTCGCCCTCGATCCCGCCGCCATGGCCGGCATCGACTGGCCGACGCTGTCGCCCGTCGCCCAGAAGGCCAAGCGCCTGGCCCATGGCAGCCCGGCGCTGCAGTGGATCGACGTGCCGCTGGAAGGCACCGGCGCCGGCGACTTTCGGGCGCTGCTGAAGGCGAAGCTGAAAGCCTTACCGATCTTGCCGCCTCCCACCCCGGCGCCGCGAACCGCCCCAGGCTAGGCCCGGCCTTCATCGCCCATCGCCAGGCGCCGATGGTGAAGCGGGCCGCGCGACTTTCGACACCGCCAGCGGGCCCCTTCCGCGCGCACTTATGCTAGTTTTGGTCAGTTCAGGCGTTCGTCCGGTGCACGTTGCCCGGCGTCGGCGCCCGGCTGAAGGGCTTGGTTCAACATGGCCGCATTCGGAACGCTGACTTTACTCATCGCCCTGGTGGTCGCCACATACGCGGGCGTGGCCTCGTTGATTGGCGCGCGGCGCGGCAACCGCCGGCTGATCGAATCGGCGCGCGCCGGCGTCTACGCCCTGGCCGGCGTGCTGGGGCTGTCGTCGGTGGCGCTGGTCTACGCCTTCGTCACGCACGACTTTTCGATCAAGTACGTGCACCACTATTCGGACGCGGCGTCGCCGCTTTTCTACCAGATCACCGCCTACTGGGGCGGCCTTGATGGGTCGATCCTGTGGTGGGTGTTCCTGCTGTCGGTGTTCTCGGCCATCGCCGTGTACAGCAACCGCAACCGCCACCGCGAGCTTTTGCCCTACGTGGTCACCGTGCTGATGGCCATCGCCGACTTTTTTCTGTACGTCATCGTCTTTCACAAGAACCCGTTCGACACCTACCTGACCGATATCCCCACCGCCGGCCGCGGGCTGAACCCCCTTTTACAGAATGCTTACATGGTGACGCACCCACCGTCGCTGTACACCGGCTTCGTCGGGATGAGCATCCCCTTCGCCTTCGGGTTGGCGGCGCTGATCTCCGGCCAGCTTGACGACGCCTGGATCGCGTCGGTGCGCAAGTGGACCCTGGGCGCCTGGTTCTTCCTGTCGATGGGCCTCACCCTGGGCATGCTGTGGGCGTACGAGGAACTGGGCTGGGGCGGCTTCTGGGGCTGGGATCCGGTCGAGAACGCCGGCTTTCTGCCCTGGCTGACGGCCACCGCGTTCCTGCATTCGATCATGATTCAGGAACGGCGCGGGATGATGAAGATCTGGAACGTCACCCTCATCATCCTTACCTTCTTCCTCACCATCTTCGGCACGTTCATGACCCGATCGGGGATCGTGCAGTCGGTGCACGCCTTCGGACAGGACACCACGCTGGCCTGGATCTTCACCATCTTCATGGTGATCACCCTGCTGGTCAGCTTTGGCTTCGTGATCAAGAGGCTGCCTGACCTGCGATCGCGCGGCACGTTCGATTCGTGGCTGTCGCGCGAGGCGGCGTTCACCGTGAACAACTGGATCCTGCTGTTCTCGGCGTTCTTCATCATGTTCGCGACCATGTTCCCGACGCTGTCCGAAGCGCTGCTGGGCCAGCGCATCACCGTCGGGCCGCCGGTGTTCAACAAGTGGATGGTGCCGCTTGGCTTGACGCTGTTGTTCCTGACCGGCGTCGGGCCGCTGATCGCCTGGCGCAAGGCCACCGTCTCGCACCTGCGCTTTCAGTTCTTCTACCCGCTGTCGGCCACAGTGCTGACGGTGGCCATCTGTTGCGCCGTCGGCTTGCAGTCTTCGTGGGCGGCGGTGGTGTGCTTTGGCTTCTGCGCCTTCGTCACCACCACCATCGCGCAAGAGTTCGTCCGCGGCATTTCCATCCGTCGCCGTAACACCGGGTCGGACGCCGTCTCCGCGCTGATGGGGATGGTTCTGCGCGGCAAGCGCCGTTATGGCGGGTACATCGTGCACGTCGGCATCGTGCTGATGTTCCTGGGCTTCGCCGGCACCGCGTACCAGAAGGAAAAAGAAATTCACGTCACGCCGGGCACCGAGGCAAAGATCGGGCGCTACACCGTGCGTTTTGATCGCCTGGCCCACGAGGAAGATCGTCAAAAAGAGATGGTCACCGGCGAGGTCACCGCGCTGGTCGACGGCAAGGTCATCGACCACCTGCGGCCGGCCAAGTGGTTCTTCCGCAACCACGAGAGCGAGCCGACCACCGAGGTGGCCATCCGCCGCTCGCCTGCCGAGGACCTGTACATCACGCTGGGCAACTATGATCTGGCCGATGGCAACGCCAATTTGAAGGTGGTGATCAACCCGGTGGTCGATTGGATCTGGTTCGGGTTCATGTTGCTGGCCATCGGCACCGCCATCGCCCTGATGCCCGAATCGGTGCTGGAACGCCTGACCGCGCGCGCCGGCGCGCGCAGTGGCGTGTCCGATTCGGCGGCCGGCGCGGCGGGCTTGCTGCTCCTGGCGGCCGGCGCGCTGGCCGGTGGCGCTACCCTCGGCTGGTCCTTGCCGGCGCACGCCGCCGGCGCCGAGATGGGCGAGGCGGTCGGCGAGCCGCCGACGCCGGAGGGCCCCGACGAGAACTGGCTGGTGCGCAACATCATCTGCCAGTGCGGATCGTGCCGGCACAACCTGCTCGAGTGTGCGTCGGAGGGCTGCGGCCACGCCGCCCAGGACCGCATCGCCATCCACAACCTCCTCGGCCAGGGCAAGACGCGCGACGACGTCATCCAGTTCTTCATCACCAAGTACGGCAGCCAGATCGCTTTGGCCTCGCCGATCGACAAGGGGTTCAATCGGCTGATCTGGGCGCTGCCGTACACGCTGGGTGTGCTGGCGGCGGGCGGCCTCGGCTACGTGGCGTACCGCATGTCGCGCAAGCCGACGGTGGCGCCGGCGGGCGGTGCGCCTTTGGCCAGCGCCGATCCCGACCTGCAGGACAAACTGGACGACGAGCTGCGAAACCTGGATTGAGCGCCTGAAACTGCGCTAGGTTCGCCCGTCGTGTCCGCAGCCCCCACTGCCAAGACCAAGCCCGCCCCGGCGCCGGAAAACGGCGCGGCGGTGATCAGCGCGACCGCGCGCCGCCGCCGCATCCCGGGCTGGCTGCTGGCGGCCGTCTGCGCGGCGCTGGGCATCGCCTATGGCGTGGTCTTCGAACACATGCGCATGAGCCCGCCGCTGGTGATGCTGGGCCTGGGCGGCATGACGCTGGCCCTGGCCGGCATGGCGTTGTGGCGGATGATCGATCCGTTGATGCGCAGCGAAACCCCGGCGGCGATGCTGGCCCCGCGCGCCCCGCAACGCCTGCGCGAGCTCGAGCGTGAAAAGCAGGTCGTGCTGAAGGCGATCAAAGAAATCGAGCTCGACTATCAGATGCGCAAGATCGCGGAAGCCGACTACCGCGACATGATCGGGCGCTACCGGGCGCGGGCCATGCGCCTTATCAGCGAGCTGGAAGCAGGCGACAACTATCGCCAGCTCATCGAACGCGAACTGAAAGATCGCCTGCACGCCCTGGTGGAAGCCGGTGCCGAGGCGCCCAAGGCCGCCGCGCCGTCGACGGGCGCAGCAGAGAAGACCGCCGCCGCGGCGCCCGCCACGGCTAAGGCGACGAAAACCACGGGCCCGGCGTGTGCGGCGTGCGGAACCACCAACGACAGCGACGCGCACTTTTGCAAAACATGCGGCGTAAGACTGGTCTCCGCCTCTTAATCGCGGTGGCGTTGGCGGCTCTGTCCGCGGCGCGCCTGGCTTCCGCGCAGGCGCCGATGGGCGCACCGGGCGGCGGCGGCATGCCCAGCATGCGGGCCATCTCGGGCAAACCGCTGCCCGATCGCGGAATGCCGGCGGGCACGGTCACCGTGCGCGTCGGGCGCAAGACGCCGGCCAACGCCGTGGCCAACCTGGACGTCACGGCCATCATCAAGAACGCCGGCGGCGATCTCCGCAAACGCACCGCCAAGACCGACAGCAGCGGCCGCGCCATCTTCGAAGGCATCGCCGCCGATCAACAGTTTCAAGCCGAGGTGATCGTCGACGGCGAACGGCTGCAGACCGACGCCTTCCCCATGCCCGCCGACGGTGGCGTGCGCACCATGCTGATCGCCGGCCTGGGCCCGCCCGGCGCCGACGAAGCCGCCGACGCACCGCCAGCGTCCGCAGGAACGCCGGGCGCGAGCGGCGAAGGAAATTTCAGCCTGGGCGTGACCAGCGGCGCCGCCAAGCCCGACCTGGCCCTGCCGACGCACACCCTGATCATCCAGCTGTCCGACGAGGACGGCAAACCCATGGCCAACCGACCGGTGGTCCTGGGTGGCGTTGATCAAACCAATCAGCTGAAGATCCGCAAGGCGACCTCGGACGCCACCGGCGAGGCCAAGTTCACCGACCTGCCGACGGGCCAGAAGTTCGGGTACGCCGCCGTCGTCGAACACCGGGGCATGCGCCTGTCCACCGAGCCGTTCGTGATGCCCGACCAGGGTGGCATGCGGGCCACCGTGCGCGCGCTGGCCCGCACCTCCGATCCGGCGGCCGTCACCATCGGCCAGGGAGCGCGGGTGATTCTGCAGATGCGCAACGACAACCTGCAGTTCATGGAGATCCTCCCGCTGGAGAACCGCTCTGAGAAGCTGTTCGATCCGGGCGTTGGCGCGGTCGAGATCCCACTGCCGAAAGGTTTCGTCGGCGCCGAGGTGGCGCCGAGCGATCGCAAGCTCGAGATTCGCAAAGATCACGGCATCGCTGTCTACGGCGCCATCACCCCTCGTCAGGCGCTGGGGCAAATGGACGCCAAGACCGCCGGCAACGAGGTCACGCTGGGATTCGTGCTGCCGTACGAAGGCGATTCGCGCGAATTTCACCAGCCGCTGCCGAACGGCATCGGACCGTTCACGCTGATCACCGAACAGATCGAAGGCCTGACCGTCAGCGGCCCGGGGCTGGGCGCGCGCGAGTCGCGCGAGCTTGGCGGCCGCAAATACTGGGTGATGCCGGCCGAGCCGATCGGCGCCGGGCAGACCCTGAACTTCACCATCAGCGGGCTGCCGTCGACGGACCACACCGGGCGCGCGGTGTCGGGCATCATGGCGCTGTCGCTGATCGTCTCGGCGTTCGTCTTCGGCCGCCGGCCGGGCAACGTGGTGAAGAAGACCGTCGACGAGCGCCAGCGCCTGACTGACCGCCGCGAAGAGCTTTTCACCGAACTCGTGACGCTGGAACAAAATCGCCGGGCCGCCGGCGAGCGCGGGGGCGCCGATCGGCACAACCAGCTGGTCGGCAAGCTGGAGACCATCTATCAAGATTTGGCCGCGCTGGACGAGCAGCGCGCTTTATGACCGGCCTTCTCCTTGATCAAGTTGGCAAGATCTACGACGGCCGCCGCGCGCTGAGCGACGTCTCGACGACATTCGCGCCTGGCCAGGTCAGCGCGGTGCTTGGTCCGAACGGCGCCGGCAAGTCGACCATGCTGGGGATCTTGTCGACGCTGGTGGCGCCCAGCAGCGGGCGGCTGCAATGGGACGGCGACAGCCTGTCGCGCGGTTCGCCGGCCCGCGCCCGCATCGGTTACGTGGGCCACGACCCCGGCGTCTACGGCGATCTCACCGCCCACGAAAACCTGTGCCTGTTCGGCGAGCTTTACGGCGTGGTCGATCCCCCGGGGCGCGCGGCCACCATGCTGGCCCGCGTGGGTCTGGCCGACGCCGCGCCCGAGGCGCCGGCGCGGACGTTCTCGCGCGGGATGCAGCAGCGGCTGGCGCTGGCCCGCGCGCTGCTGCACGAACCGACGCTGCTGCTGTTCGACGAGCCGGCCTCGGCGCTTGATCCCGCCGGCGCCGACTGGCTGACCGCCGAGCTGCGCACCGAGCGCGCCGCCGGGCGTATCGTGGTGCTGGTGACGCACGACCTGGAAGCGGCCGGCCCCATCGCCGACCACGTGCTTATCCTGCGCCGCGGTCGCCTGGTGTTCGACGAGAGCCGCCCGGGCGGCTTCGACGCCGCCTCGGTGCGCGACCTTTACCGCGAGCGCACCCGTGGCTGAGCGCGCCCGCCCGCCAGCCGGCTTTCTGATCTCTGCCCTCCGCATCGCCGCCAAGGACCTGCGCATCGAATTCCGCAGCCGCGAGATCATCTTGACCATGGCCTTCCTGGCCGTGGTGGTGGTGCTGATCTTCAGCTTCGCCTTCGTGGTCGGCGACGCCCGCCCGGCGCCGTCGGTGACCGCCGGCATCCTGTGGATCGCGGTGATTGTTTCAGGCACCGTCGGTCTTGGCCGCACCTTCGACCGCGAACGCGAAGGCGAGGCCATCCGCTCGCTGTTGCTGTCGCCGGTACCACGCGGGGCGATCTACCTGGGCAAGCTGGCCGCCACCGCCGCCCTGATGTTCATCGTCGAGGCGGTGCTGACCGCGCTCAGCGGGTTTCTCTTCGCTGGCGGCGTGCTGCCGCACGTTGGCCGCGTCGCCTTGCTGCTGGCGCTGGGCACGGTGGGCTTCGCGGCGGCGGGCTGCGTGTTCTCGGCGGCGCTGCTGCGCTCGCGCAGTCGTGACGTGCTGCTGTCGACGCTGCTTTACCCGATCATCGTCCCCATCGTCATCGCCGGCGCCCGCGGCTCCAGCCAGCTTCTGGATCCGCTGGCCCAGGACCTGGATGCGGCGCAATTTTGGACCCAGTTCCTCCTGGCCCTGGACGCGATATTCTTGACCGTGGGCCTGTGGGCCTTTGAACCGGTCGCTGCTGGTGAATAGCCGAAAACAAATCGTCGGTCTGGCTGTCTGTCGGGTCGCGTGGGCGGCGGGTTTTGCCTGCGCCGTCGCGGGCGCGCCGGGCTGCCAGCTGAATCAAGCCGGGTTGGATCCGAATGTTCAGCCAGGGACGATCCAAGCGGACGCCGCCGTCGACGGAGCGGTGGGCGATCCCGCCGACGCACCGGCCGGTGACGACAGCGGCGTCGGTCAGGCTGTTGAAGTCCTGTCGGCTGATGCGCTGTTCGACGCCGGCGCCGAAGCCTTCCCCGACGGCCCCGGCGAAGCGTCGGTCGACGCGCTGGGGATCGCACCCACCATCGCCGGCTGCGCCGACGGCACGCGCGAGGGTCTGCTGGATCCGATCATGTATCCGGCCATCGCCGCCTGCGATGGCGCGTGGGCCGAGCCGGGCCTGCTTTCCGCGCCGTCGCGCGCCCCCGAGTGTAACCACGCCGCAGGCAACGACGGCGTGGAGTCGAGCGGCGCCGGCTGCTCGGTCGCTGATCTCTGCGCTGATGGCTGGCACGTCTGCGAATCGATCGCCGACCTGCTGGCGCACGGCGGCCAGTGCGCGGACGCGGTTCTGCCCGCCAACGGCCGCCCTGTCTTCTACGCCACCCGACAAGACGGCACCTGCTTGACCACCGACGCGGGCGTTCACGCTACCGACGGCGGCCGCGTCCATGGCTGCGGCAACTTCGGCGACGACGACAGTGCCTGCTTGCCGATGGGCGTGGTGTTGAGCGCACCGCTGTGCGCGGCGAATGGGCCCTGGCAGTGCAACTCCGTGATCGCCACCGGCGCGTCACCGGTGACCACGGTGATCAAGTCAGCCGCCGACCGCGGTGGCGTGCTGTGCTGCCACAACTGACCCCGCCGCCGCCGGCGCGCGCGGCCCCCTGTTCCGCGCGCGCCGTACCTTGAAATCCCGCTCAGAACGGAAAAGGCACGCCCGCCTGGCCGGCGAAGTTGCGATAGCGGGACAGCACGTTGTTGACGTAGTTCTGCGCGCGATCGTTGAACTGCTGGCAACCGGTCACCGAGTCCTCGCCGGAGTTATAGGCCCCGGCGGCCATCAACAAGTACTGCTTGTCGGTGCAGCCGGCGTGCTCGCGCTTGACTGCATTCCAGAAGTTGGTGATGGCCAAAACGCCCTGGTTCAAGTTCAGCGTGGCGTTGAAGACCGACGTGCTCCACAGCGGCGAGGTCTGATCGCGGGTCAGGTTGGGGTGACCGTTCGGCAGCTTGGTGGCATTGGATTCGCCACAGGCGGGCGTCACCTGGGTCAGGCCGAACGATTTGGATTCCGCGTCGGTCCAACCCGCCGGATCGCCGCACGGGCTGTCGGGGCTGACGGCGAACTGATCAAAGTCCGATTCCAGCGCCACCTGCGACTTGATCATCATCGGATCGGGAAAGCCGTTCTGGTTGGCCAGCGAGATGATCGTGCAGTCGAAGGCGTCGGTGCGCGAATCACCGGTCTTCAGCGGATCGTTCGCGTTCGAGCAAGCGCCGCCGCTGGCGCCGCCCGAGCCGCCGCCCGAGGAGCCGCCGCTGCCGCCGCCCGAGGACGCCGCGCTGACCTGCACCTCGAACAGCGAATAGCCCCACTGCGTTCCGCGCCGCGTGCCGAAGATGCGCAGGAAACGGCCGTGCGCTCCGAGGCCGGTGAAGTCGTCGGTGCCGCCATCGCCGTTGGTCACGCTGCGCACGGTGGTCCAGGCGCTGGCGTTGTTCGAGGTCTGCAGCTGGTAGTCGGCGCCGAAGGCGGCCTCCCACTGCAGCGTCACGTGATCGATGGACCGCGACGAGCCAAAATCGATCTGCAGCCACTGCGGATCGCTGAACATCGACGACCAGCGCGTCGACGAATTGCCGTCGATGGCCTTCGACGCCTCCAGGCCCGCCTTCTCGACTGACGATGCGGTGGCGGTGGCGCCGGCCAGCGCGCCCACCGCGCCCTGATCGCCGCTTGAGGCTTCATCGCCCAGCGGCAAATCACAGCCAAAAAAAGCCACGCCCAGCACCAGCATCCATCCGGCGCCTACGGACGAACGCTGCAGGGACGCAGCAACAAAATCGGGTCGGGGCAGCGATCGAGACATGAGCACCTCGGGAGTGAGGCCGCTTTGGGGCGCGCGGCGTTACGTGCCCAGCGACTGTGCAATGTCTGCGCCGCGCCGGAATATTCGCAATGGTGGCGGATCGCCGCGGCAACCGCGCGCGCGGCGGCCGGAAACTGGGGGAAGGACTCACCACCGTGGGGAATCTGCCCTCAGGTGATCGCTATGCGCCGCGGATCATCTGTTCCAGACGACCGAGCGCGGTTTCCAGCGACGCCATCGCCGGCCCGAAAGAAAAGCGCACGTGCGAACGAAAGCGCGAGGCGCGCTGGCTGCGGCGTTTGCCGGGATTCACGTCGAAGAATTCGCCCGGCACGGTGATCACCTTGCGATCCAGCGCAGCCCGAAAAAACCCCATCCCGTCAGACAGCGGCGGCGGCAGCCCGTCGACGCGGCCCCAGATATAAAATGTTCCGTCGGGCGCGCGGTCGCAGCGAATGCCCAGGCGTTCCAGCCCCGACAGCAAGCGATCGCGTTTCTCGCGAAAACAGGTCTGGATGGCGTTGGTCTCGGCGATCACGTGGGCGTCGGCGAGCAGCGGGATGGCCGCCCGCTGCAGCGGCTTAGATCCGCCGCCGTCCAGGAATGATCCGGCGCTGGCCACCGCCTCGATGATCCCGCGCGGGGCCAAGGTCCAGGTGACGCGCCAGCCGGGATAGCGCCAGTTCTTGGTCAGGCCGTCGAAGATGACGATCGGATCGGTGTTGACGTCGTCGACGTAACGGGCCGCGCTTTCCACCGGCAAATGGCCGGGGCGGCTGCTCCAGATGTAGTGCGAATAAAATTCGTCGAACAGCAAGGCGCAGTCTTCGGCGCGCGCCAGTTCGACCCAGCGGCGCAGCTCGTCGCCCTGCACCAGCTTGCCGGTGGGGTTGCACGGGTTTGACAGCAGCAGCGCCGACAGGCCGCGGCCGTGCACCTCGCGGCGCAGATCGTCGACGGTGAAGGCGTAGCCGCGCTCTTGCTCCAGCAAGATCGGAATGGCGGTGAAGGCCTTGAAGATGTCCAGCAGCTCTTCGTAGGCGGTGTAGTCGGGCAGAAAATGCCCCAGGTTGATGTGGCCCAGGCTGGCCGCCGCGCGGGTCAGCGAGGCGCGACCGCCGCCCGACACGCTGACGTTCTCGGCGCTGTATTGCGACGGCAGGCCGCGACGATAAAGACGGTTGTAGAGATCGGCGATCGCCTGACGCAGCTCCCAGATGCCGGGGATGGGCGCGTACTCTTGATCGTCGACGTCGATGGTGATGTCGTGGATGCGCGCCGGCGCGCCCGGAAGCGCGTCGGTCTCGGGCTGGCCCTGGCCCAGGTTGCACCAGGCGGGATCGCCGGAGCGAAAGCCGTGCTTGCTGGCCTCGGTGGTCACATAGATGACGCCGGTGCGCGGCACCGGGCGAAAGGCGGAAAAATGGCCGTCGTCGCTCACGATCGTTTCCTTGGCCTCGGACAATATCAGACCGGACCCCTCGGAGGTTCTCGGACCGAGTTCCGTCCACGCGCCGCGGTTTTGGTAGTATAGGGGCGCCTATGCGATCTCTCGGTGCCGGGTTTGGAGCAACGGCCGCGCTGGCCATCGTTGGTTTCCTGCTGGTTCCCGGCCTGATCTTGTCGGCGCCGATCGAACCGGTGATGGGCGTGGTGCAGAAGATTTTCTATTTCCACGTTCCCTGCGCGATCATGCTGTTTCTGTCGACGTTCACCTGCGCCGGCGGCAGCATCGCCTATCTGTTCAAAGGATCAGCGCGCGGCGATCGGCTGGCCGCCGCGGCCGGCGAGCTGGCCGTGCTGTTCGGCGCCTGCGTGCTGGTCAGCGGGCCTTTGTGGGGCCGCAAGGCGTGGGGCGTGTACTGGCAGTGGGACGCCCGCCTGACCAGCTCGCTGTTGTTGTTCCTGATCATGATCGCCTACATGCTGGCCCGGCGGTACGGCGGGCCGGGCGGCAGGAAGCTGGCGGCGGCGCTGGGATTGTTCGCCGCCGTCGACGTGCCGCTGGTGTACAAGAGCGTGGACATCTGGCGCACCGTGCACCCGCAGACCACGGTGGTCCCGACGCTGGATCCGCGCATGCGGCCGGCGTTCTGGGCGTCGTTCGCGCTGATCACGCTGGTGTGGGCGCTGCTGCTTATCTTGCGTATGCGGCTCGAGAAGGCGCGGGCGGCGCTGGGCGATCTGCGGATGGAAGTCGAAGACATGCTGGAGGCACGAGGATGATCCGACAAACCCGACAAGCGTTGGCCGCCGCCGGCGTGTTCTTGTTTTCGTTGCTGGCGCCGGCCATGGCCGCCGCGCAGGAATTTCAAAAGGTCGAAGGCCGCGTGGTCGACGAGATCCCGGCGGTGCCGTTCGTCGGCTATGCCTACGGCTTTATCTGGATCGCCGTGCTGGTCTACGTGGTGTACGTGGCGCGAGGATTGAGCCGGGTGAACGGCGAGATCGACCAGCTTCGGCGCAAGGTGGACGGCGGCGGCACCGCCGGCGCTGCGGGGGCGCGCGAGGCCGGTCGCCAGTGATCACGGCCCTGTGCATCGGCGTCCCGCCGTCTTCACATTTTATTTACATCCCGGTGATCTTCATTTTGGGGATCTCGCTTGGCTTCATGCTGGGCTCGAAGGCCACCCGCGACGCCTTCGCCTTCGAGCAGCGCAAGGCCGACGAGCGCGCCGCCCGCAAGGCTGCGCGGGCCGCCGCTGGCACCGCCCAAGCGAACGTCGGCGACAAGCCGCCGGCCTCCGGTTAATTGGCAGGCGTATACTCGGGCCGGAAGGAGACTTGATGCCCAGCTTCGACTTCACCGACGAGCAGCAGCAGCTGATCGACACGGCCCGCGAGTTCACGCGCAAGGAGATCATCCCCGTCGCCTCCGCCCTGGATGAAGAAGGAAAGTTCCCGCGCGAGATCTGCGACAGGGCCTTCGAGACCGGCCTGATGAACTGCGAGCTGCCTGAAAAATACGGCGGCCTGGGCCTGTCCTGCCTGTCGCACAGCCTGGTGCTGGAGGAAATTTCCTACGGCTGCACCGGCGTCAACACCACCCTGGCCGGCAACATGCTGGGCGCCATGCCGATCATCCTGGCCGGCACCGAAGAGCAGCGGCGGCACTACTTCGCGCGCCTGCTGGCAAAGCCGATCTTCGCCGCCTATTGCTGCTCCGAGCCCGACGCTGGTTCGGACGTGGCCGGCATGAAGACCAAATACCGGCGCGTCGGCGATGAATACGTCATCACCGGGCAAAAGCGCTGGATCACCAACGGCGGGATGGCGGACTTCTACACGGTGTTCGCCCGCGAAGAAGGCACGCAGCGCCACAAAGGAATCACCTGCTTCGTCGTCGATCGGGCCACGCCCGGGGTGTCCGTCGGAAAAAAAGAAAACAAGATGGGACAGCGCTGTTCCAACACCACCGACGTGATCTTCGAAGAGGTGAAGGTCGGCAAGGCCAACGTGGTCGGCCCCGAGGGCGACGGCTTCAAGGTCGCCATGCGCACCTTCGATCGGACCCGTCCGTGGATCGCCGCCGGCGCCGCCGGGATCATCCGCCGCGCGCTGGAGGAATCACGCGCCTACGCCCTCGAGCGCAAGACCTTCGGCGTGCCGATCGCCCAGCACCAGGCGGTGCAGTTCATGCTGGCCGACATGGCCATCGCCTACGAATCGACGCGCCTGCTTTGCCACAAGGCCGCCTGGGCCATCGACAGCGGAAAGATCGACAGCATCGTCTCCAGTTACGCCAAAGCCCACGGAGCCGATTCGGCCATGCGGGTGGCCACGGACGCGGTGCAGATCTTCGGCGGCTACGGCTACACCAAGGAATACCCGGTCGAAAAGCTCATGCGCGACGCGAAGCTCTTGCAGATCTACGAAGGCACCAGCCAGATCCAGCGCATGGTGATCGCGCGGAACGTCCTGAGCTAGCAATGAGCTAGCAACGCTCGCTAGATGCTGCCCAGCTCTTCCAGGGCGCGGGGATGAGCTGAGCCGAGAAAACGCCGCGCCGATTCTGCGGCCTGCGACAGCCGCTTCCGGGCGCGCCGCGGAACGTCCGAAAGCGCTTCAGTGATCGCCCCCGATTGTGTTTCCGCGAGAACCGCGCAAAGAACGGATGCCTGCACGATGTCCTTGTCCGACTTGGTGCCGCGCTCGACACGAAGGCGCGAGACCAGCAGCTTGTGCACCGCGAATCGCTCGGGCAAGGGCACGCGCACGCTGCAACAGCCCTCGCGCCCCATCACCATCGCCCGCTGCGATTCGGTGAGCAGATAGCCAAGGTGTGGCAGGCCGGTGGCGTGGGCGCGAAGCTCCGGGACAGCGACCACGGGAAACGATTCACCCGGGGAAGGCACCAGGAGATCGACGTGAAAATGAGAGCGCCCCCGCTGCTTGAATGACGTCGACGGCGCGCCCCGCTCAAGCCGCGGAACCTCGACAAAATCAATCCCCGAGTCGCGCAGCATGCCGAGGAGGCCCGCCTCCGGTGGATGAGCGAGGGCCAGCGCGGCGCCACGGGCGATGTCCACGTCCTCCGTGGCATAGGCGGCGGCGCGAACGCCCAGCCGGTTGAGCAAGACGCCGTAGGCGTGCGATCCAACGAGCAGGCCGCCGGCCGAGAAGATGCCGTGGTTGTGAAGACTGGCCAACGTCGCGAAGGTTCGCGGGTCGACCAAGTTATAGCCCTCGCGCCCCAGCAGTCGCAACGACGGCACCAGGGCCTTGAGCTCGCTGATCCGCCCGCGAACATCGGCGGCGGCCGCCTCGGCGGCGAAGCTGCCGACCGGACCGGCGACATACTCTTCGCGCTTTTGGCCGTCGCCGTCGTAGAAGGAACGCGCATAAAAGCGAAAACCTCCGGCGTTCTGCCGCTCGATCAGTGACCCGGCGGTACCGACGAAGACCTTGGCCTGACTCGAGGCGTATCGTTCCAGATCGTCATGCAGCACAGCGAGAGGCCGGGCGTGGGCCGTAAAAAGTGAAAACGGCACTATATCCTCTAGTTTTATAACTTAGCGGATACAAAATATCCGTCAAGCTTACAACTCAGTGGATACAAAATCATGATGACTGGGCCGGCCCCGAGAGCCGCCGCTTACTGACCGACGTCAGCAACATCGCCAGCGGCGGCGTCCACGCCGCCGTCTGGCGAGGCCGGCGCGGGCAGCGAAGTGATCCAGGCGCGGACGGCGGCCACACCGTCGGGGTCGACGATCTCCGTGGCCAGCGGCGGCATCTGGATCTTCTCCGTGCGGGACTGCATGCGCACCATGACGGCGCTGTTGTCCGGATCGCCGGGCGACACGCGCATGGTCACGCCGCCGCCGCGAAAATATTGCAGCGTCTGACCGACGATCGATTCGTACAACCCGGAGGATCTTAAATCGCGGTCGGCCACGGTCAGGCGCAGGACCATCTGCGTGTCAGGCCAAGAGGTGCCGTTCATGTTGTGGCAGTGGCCGCAGTTGGCGTGCAGATAGCCGAGGGCCGCCACGCTGACGTCGTCACCCAGGACCGGATAGTCCACGCCGGGCGGTGGCGGGTTGGTCAAAAGGCCGGCGGTCGCCAGCCCCTTCAAGGTCGGTTCGTTGTCGGGCCGCGAAAGCTGGATGGCCGAAAAACCCAGCACCCGGCCCAGATCGCCGCGGTGGCAGGCACCGCAGCTCATCTGCGAGGGCGCGTCGTGCATGGTGCCGTTGATGTTCTGCTGGCCGTCCACGGCGAACACAGCGTCGGTCTGGTCGGCGTTCCAGACGAAGGCGCCGAACCAATAATCCTCCGGACCGGCGCCGTATCGTTCGACCAACCGGGTCTCCAGCAGCACGCCGCCCAGCGAGAACTCTTTGAAGAGCTTGGTGCCCACCGGAAAGATCCAGTGGTCCATGTCGCTGGTGTCGATCTGGGTGTCGGGTGGCAGCTTGATCCAGCGGCGTTTGGTGGCGCCGTCGGACCACAGCTTGTGGGTGGGTTCGAAGGCGACCAATCCGTCGGAGAGGACCTTGTTGGCGAAGTCGGCGTAAAGACCGGTCTCGGACAGATCTTGGTACGACGGCCGCGGGTATGGCTGCGGCGCTGGAATTTTTTTGACGTCGGCGGCGGCGTCGACGGGCGGATCCTCCTCGTTGGCAACGTCGGCGCCGACGTCGTCGGCCCCGTCGCTCGGAGCCAAGTCCGCAGCGTCAGCGGTGACGTCACCGCCGGCGAAACCGTCGCTGGGACTTTGCGACGACGAGCCGCACGCCGCCAGCGCGCCGACGCCAAAAACGAAAAGCGCAGGGACGAGGGCCGGGGAAAAAGACCGGCTTCTCGAACCTGCGCTGATCATGCTCGATGCTACTTGTCGGACGAACCGGGCGGCGACTTAACCGCCCGTCTCATCGGCGTCGGTGCCGGCGTCGCTGGTCTCGTCGCCAGCGGTGTCGGTCGCGCCGTCGGTCGTGTCGGTTGCGCCGTCGGCGCCGCCGTCCGGAGGCGGCAGCGGCGGGAAGACGCACATGTCGACGATCTGGTGGACGATGGGCGGCAGCGACTTGATGTAGTTGGCGATGTCGTTCATGTCACCCTGGCTGAGGCCGACGTACGCCCCCAGCGGCATCGGCGGGCAGATGCCGGTGCCGTCCTTGGCCTTGCCATTCTTAAGGACGTTCACCACGTCGGCGACGGTCCAGGTGCCAAGGCCGGTGGTGTTGTCGGAGGTCAGGTTCTTCGACACCGGATGGATCATCAGCGTGCTGGCGAAGAACGACGAGAAGTCCTCGCCGCCCGAGAAGAGATTCGCCGTGTCCAGCGGATCGGGACCGGTTTCCAGATGCTGGGTGTGGCACTCGACGCAAAGGCCGATCTGCGTGGTCAGGTACTTGCCGCGCAGCGCGCTCTCCTGGGTGGGCGAGTCGTTGTACCTGGGCGACTTGATCGTGTTCAGGTCCAGGTAATTCGCCGGCGCCGGCAGATCGAACGAGGCGCCGCGCTGCGGGATGGTGTTGACCACCGGGGGCACGGTGCGCAGGTAGGCCACGATGGCATCGGCGTCATCACCGGTCATGTTGTGGAACACGTAGTACGGCATGATCGGGTTCAACGCGGTGGGCGTCGTGCTGCCGGTGGCCGGCGGCCGCAGGCCGTTCAGGAGCATGCCCTTGATCTCGTCGTCGGTGCGGGTCTTGAGGCCGGTGGCGTCGCTGGTCAGGTTGCGCGAGCCAAGCTTGTCGCCGTTCGGCAGCACCACGAAGCTGGGATTGCCAGCCAGGTACATGGTCATGTCGGGCATGCCGTTCTGCATGGGCGGCGTGTGGCAGTCGCTGCAGCCGACCACGTTCTGGACCAGGTAGCGGCCGCGCTCCTGCTGCGGATTCAACACCGGACCGTCGGTGGCGTCGCCAGCCGGCGCATCCACGACGTCTCCCGTCGCGTCGGTTCCGCCGTCGCCCGCCACGTCGTCCGCGACGTCGCCCGCGGTGTCGCTGGCCAGATCCTTCGGCGAATCGGACGCCGTGTCCTTCTTGCCGGCGTCGCCGGCGTCGCTGGACGGCGAGCTGCTGGAGCAGCCGAATCCAAAGGCCGCCAGGGCCACCGTGGTCATTACCGTCCGAAAAGCGCGCGTGGTCATCAATGTCTCCCTGATCGTCATATTGAAAGTTGAAGCGCTTTTAACACAGCACCGCCGGTCGACGAAGAAATTTGCGCCGACACGGACGATCAGTAACCGCCCTTGGATTTCCGAGATTTCGAGGCAGTTTCTAACAAGTTTACGGTTGGTTTACAGACGGCCCAGCGAGCCGCCCCAGATCGCGGCCGCGCCCAGCTCCTGTTCGATGCGCAGCAAGCGGTTGTACTTGGCCACGCGCTCGGACCGCGCCAGCGAGCCGGTCTTGATCTGGCCGGAGCGAACCGCCACCGCCAGATCGGCGATGAAGGTGTCTTCGGTCTCGCCCGAGCGGTGCGAGATGATCGTGGTCCAGCCGTTGCGGTGGGACATCTCGACCGACTGCAACGTCTCGGTCAACGTGCCAATCTGGTTGACCTTGATGAGCACGCTGTTCGAGGCGCCCTTCTCGATGCCGGTCTTGATGCGCTCGACGTTGGTGACGAACAGATCGTCGCCCACCAGCTGCACGCGATCGCCAAGCGCCTTGGTCAACGCCACCCAGCCGTCCCAGTCGTTTTCGGCCATGCCGTCTTCGATCGAAACGATGGGGAACTGCTCGCACAGCTTGCGGTAAAATTCAACCAGGCCTTTGCCGTCCAGCTCCTTGCCCTCGCCTTCCAGCGAATAGGTCTTCTTGGTGGCGTCCCACAGCTCACTGGAGGCCACGTCCAGGGCCACGCTGACGTCCTTGCCAGCCTTGTAACCGGCCTTCTCGATGGCGTCGACGATCACCGACAGCGCCGCCTCGGCGCCCGGCAGGTCGGGCGCGAAGCCGCCCTCGTCGCCGACGGCGGTCGAGGCCTTGCGATCGTGCAAAAGCTTTTTCAGCGTGTGAAACACCTCGGCGCCGGCGCGCAGCGCCTCGGCGAAGGTCGGCGCGCCCTTGGGCACGATCATGAACTCTTGAAAGTCGAGCGAGTTGTCGGCGTGCGCGCCGCCATTGATGATGTTCATCAGCGGCACCGGCAGCACGCGGCCCGCCGGCCCGCCGAGATACTTGTACAAAGGCACCGACAGCTCGTCGGCCGCCGCGCGCGCCACCGCCATCGACACGCCCAGCATCGCGTTTGCGCCGACCTTGCCCTTGTTCGGGGTTCCGTCGACGGCCAGCATGGCCAGATCAAGGCCGGCCTGATCAAAAGCGTCGCGCCCGCACACCACCGGGCCCAGCAGCGAGGCGACGTTCTCGCAAGCCTTGCGCACGCCCTTGCCCTGGTATCGATTCTTGTCGCCGTCGCGCAGCTCCAGCGCCTCGTGCTCGCCGGTGGACGCACCCGATGGAACGGCGGCGCTGCCGATGATCCCGGACTCCAACGTCACGTCGACCTCGACGGTGGGGTTGCCGCGCGAATCGAGGATCTCGCGCGCCAGTACGCTTTCAATGATCGCTTGCCGTGCAATAGTCATGGGCCGATTTCTATCGTACGTGACCGCTTCCGTCTACGGCCGACGCGATTCTAGCGACCGGGCAATTGCGGTGGGATACTGGCCGTCCCTATGAAGCAAAACCCGCGCGTCACCGAACGTTCGCCTATCCTCACACCGCGCCAGATCTTCGAGTACCTGGATCGCTACGTGGTCGGCCAGGAACGCGCCAAGCGCACCATCGCCATCGCCGCGTACAACCATCTCAAGCGCTGCGAGCAGAAGACCACCGGGCAAAAGCGCCTGATCAAGAAGTCGAACGTACTTCTTGTCGGGCCGACCGGCTCGGGCAAGACGCACATCGCACGCACGCTGGCCACCTGCCTGGACGTGCCGTTCACCGTCGCTGACGCCACCGAATACACCGAGGCCGGTTACTACGGCAAAGACGTCGAGGTGATGGTGGGCGAGCTTTTGCACCGCGCCGATCAAGACGTCGAACGGGCCCAGCGCGGGATCGTCTTCATCGACGAGATCGACAAGATCGCCCGCCGCAGCCAGACCGCCCGCACCGGCGCCGGGTCGCGCGACATCGGCGGCGAAGGCGTGCAGCAAGGTCTGCTGAAGCTGCTGGAAGGCCGGGAGATCTTCGTGCCGATGAACGTCACCCAGCACTGGAACAAGCACGACTTCGTGGTGATGGACACCCAGGACGTGCTGTTCATCGCCGCCGGGACTTTCTCTGACCTGCGGCTCTTCGACGAGGCGAAGACAGTCGGGTTCGGCTCCAGCGCCAGCGCCGAGACCACCCGCAACCAAAGCCGGCGGGTCAGCGAGAAGGAGCTGCTCGACTATGGCTTGCTGGCGGAGTTCCTGGGCCGCCTGCCGGTGCGGGTGGAACTGGACCCGCTGTCGGAACAGGATCTGTTCTTGGTCATGACCGCCCCGCCCGACTCGGTCATTCGGGAGTACACCGCGCTTTTGAAGATGGACGGCGTCGATCTGCGCTTCTCCGAAGGCGCGCTGCGGGCCATCGCCAACTTCTGCATCCGCCGCAAGACCGGCGCCCGCAGCTTGCGCACGTTCATCGAAGAGATCTGCCACGACATCATGTTCGACGCGCCCGAGCGCCGCGGCGAGACCATCACCATCGACGCGGATTTCGCCCTGGCGCGCCTGGACCGCCTGGGCGACGGCATCGCCGGGGACATCTAGCGGTGAAGATCGGCCGGTTGTTTGAAGGACACGGGCGCGCCGAGGCGTCGCCCAGGCGCGCCTTCTCGTTTGAATTTTTTCCGCCCAAGACCGACGCGGGCGTGACCGCGCTGGAGAAAACCATTCGTGATCTTTCCGACCTGGCGCCGTCGTTCGTCTCGGTGACCTACGGCGCCGGCGGTTCCACCCGGCAAAAGACAGTGGATCTGGTGCAGTGGATCCAGCGCGAAGCGCACATCTTGGCGATGGCCCATCTGACCTGCGTGGGCGCCGACGAAGCCGAGATCGGCCGGGTGCTGGATGGTCTGGTCGACGCCGGCATCGAGAACATCATGGCCTTGCGAGGCGATCCGCCGGCGGGCCAGGCGACGTTCACCCAGACCGCGGGCGGCTTTGCCCATGCGTCGGATCTGGTGGCCTTCATTCGCAGGCGCTTCGGCGATCGGCTGTGCGTGGGCGGCGCCGCTTATCCCGAGGGCCACCTGGAATGCCGGGACATGGATCGCGACATCGCCAACCTGAAGGCGAAGGTCGATGCCGGCCTGGACTTCGTGGTCACCCAGTTATTTTTCGACAACCGGTTCTATTTCGACTTCGTGGCCCGGGCGCGCGCCGCCGGCATCCGCGTGCCGATCGTTCCCGGGATCATGCCGATCCGAAATTTGGCCCACGTCGAACGCATGACCAAACTTTGCGGCGCCAGCATTCCCGCCGCGCTGTTCGCCGAGCTGGATCGCTCACGCAGCGACGAGGCGGCGGTGGCGGCGCTGGGCGTGGCCCACGCAACCGCCCAATGCGTGGAGCTTTTGAACCAAGGCGCGCCGGGAATTCATTTTTATACGCTGAACCAGTCACCGGCGACGCGCGTGATCTTGACCGCCCTCAAGGCAGCCCATCTGGCCTGAAGCCATTTGCCACATTTTCGTAGGCAAGCGCGTTACGCGCGGGGCGAAGGTGGACAACCCATTGGAGGGCGGCTTTCGCGCGTTTGCGCTCCTCTGACGAGGAGCGCTCTTTACGGATCCCAAAAAAGGCGCTCCGCCAAGAGCGCAAACGCGCGAAAGCGCCCTCTTGGCTTTAGGCCTGGCTTTAGGCCAGCCCTAAAGGCCCCGATCAGTAACAACTTGATCATTCCGTTGAAACATTGTTTGGGCTAACCAAGGATTCGATCGGAATAAGTTGATCGTTCGAGTGTCCGATGGATACCTTCTAATCGAGTTATTCCTGAACGGGGCCTAACTAGTTCGTTATCGAAACAAGCCCGTTGGGGCTCGCCCCGACGAAGTGACAAGGCGCTCTTCACTCTCACGGACAGACGAGTGGCGGAGACGACATTGGGATGACGAAGGTTGGTCGCTCGTTCGTGCTGGTGGCCATCGGCGTCCCCGGATGAGCCATGTGGCCGCCGGTAGTGACGGAATCGGCGGCGGTTGGGGATCCTGGTGCCTCGTCGAACTTCCAATATCCTATCAGGCCCGGCTCATTGCCAACCAATGGCTTGTCGAAGGTGGCCATGATCTCTGCGGCGCTTCGGGCAACGTTCCAGATTCTGAGCTCGTCGAACATGCCGTTGAAACAGAGCTTGTTCGTCGGATTGCAACCGAGGCTCAGGGTCGATCTGCCAGTAGCAAGTGCGGCTGGGGCACCTGCGCGCATGCTGGTAATGCGGAGAGCGCCGTTCACATAGGTCTTCACGGCGGTTCCGTCCCAGATCATCGCGATTTGCACCCATTGGGCGGAAGTTGAATCAATGCTGAGATAATTCGTGCTGTCGTCGCTGAATGCTGCGAACGGATCGAGGGTCGCGTGGTTATTTGCCATGCCGCTGACGGCAAACGTACCGAAGTCCATTCCGAAGGTGGTGTTCGCGCCTGTTGCGCCGTAGAAGTAGAGTTGGTTTGACTCGCCGACCCAGTCAGTGGGTTTGATGAACGCCCAGAACTCGACCGTACGGTTGGCGTTACCGATCGGTAGATCAGTCATCAGGTCGATGATCACCCGAGCTTGGGCGGCGTCGCTCGCTGTGCCGGTACCGTTCGATGACAGTGATATGGCGTTGCCAGCACAGTTCCGCCCAATGCCCTCGCCGCTCGCATCGATTTGACCTGGACCATCAATCACATCAGTCCCAGTGACATCGACGACTGCACCGTCGGAGACAGCCCCGCCAGAACCCATGACGCTGCCGCCGGCCCCGCCACCACCGGTAGAAATCGCGCCTCCAGAGGCATTGTCTCCGCCGCTACCGGGAGCCCCCCCACTGCCATTCATTCCTCCTGTCGCTGCCGGTGGCGAACTACCCCCGCCCGAACATCCATACGAAAGGATGCCGGCAATCAAAGGCATACTAAGGATGACCACAGCTGGACGGAACTTGGATTTACCCATCGCGATCCTCTGCCGTTATCAGGAACGTCATTGCACAGTCGAGAATCGACCACGACAATTGGCTGGGATGATCGTTAGAAACTGGCCGAAATTGGATTGAAATACACTTGATCCAGGTCTGCCTCATCTATGTCGAGCAGAATTTGCACACTTCCGACCCCTGCGGGAATCAGAACCGAACTCGCAATGGGTGTCCACGTCACCGGGGGAGTCGCTATCTGCGTATACGGCCCACCAGTCAGGTAGGTCTTACAATTAGCATCAGTATAATAGAGGATGCTCAGTGCCTGGTCAGTCAAAGCGGTGTCGGGAGATGAAGCCTTGAAGACCGCACCATAATAATAGGTCGTACCCGGCTTTACGACGATGCACTGATACGGAGGACCGCCCGTATTTTGAGGCGTATCGTTTCCGTGCATCGAACCCGACTCTGGGCAATTGTCGGCGTCCTGAGAGGAGAAACTAGGTTCGCCGAGTTGCAAATTTCCCCATGCATCGATGCCGACGTCGAAACCAGGATTTTGGAGAAGATTGTTTTGGCTCGGCCGGCGGCAGACGCACGCGTGCGTGTTGAGATTGCAGCTCGGCTCGGCTCCTGAACAGTCATTGCCGTTGGCACACTGAACACATGATCCAGCGGTACACTTGGGCCTCGCACCTCCGCAGGACATGCCACAGGACCCACAATTATTCGGATCGGTTGCCGTGTTCGATCCACCTGTGCAGGACGACCAAGTTGACCATACGCCGGCGTTGCATGTTCGCGTCTGGGTACCGGTGCACGCGCAGCTTTGGCTCGTTGGGCCGCTACAACCGCAGGTGCCCCAGTGGCAAGTGTTGCCGCAACTTTGGGATCCACCCGCGCTGCCACAGGACTGCGTCGCAGACGGACCACACTCTCCTTCGCCGGTGCACTGGGACCATGCCGACCATGTCCCCGTGTTGCCGTCGCATATGCGAGTTTGCGTTCCACAATTTCCGCATGGTTGGCTCGAAGCACCGGCGCACTTCTGGCCCGTGCACGTCGTCGGCCACTTGCAGTCGCCACCGCACGATTGAGTTCCCCCGTTCCCGCAGCTCTGCGAGGAATTCGGCATGCATTGGCCTTCACCGCTGCATGAAGACCACGCCGACCATGTGCCTGTCGACGTGTCGCAGGTACGCGTTTGGGTTCCGCAGTTTCCGCAAGCCTGAGTGCTCGATCCAGGGCAGGCCTGACTCCCGCATACACTCCATTTACAATTGCCTCCGCAAGACTGGGTTCCCCCGCTTCCGCAACTCTGCGATGAGTTCGGAGCACATTCACCTTGGGCGTTGCAGGCCGACCAAACCGACCACGTCCCGGTAGAAGTGTCGCAGCTTCTGGTCTGCGTTCCGCAGTTGCCACATGCCTGCGATATGGGACCGACACAGTCCAGGGCATCGCCGGTACCCGTTGTCAGAGCGTCAGCTGTCGTGGTGATATCTGTTCCGACGTCACTGCCGGAAACGTCGATTGAGCTCGCGTCGCCGGCCACTGCCTTGTCGCTCGCCCCGTCGACTCCAACCGAGTTCGCGTCGTTTCTTGAGACAATTAGACGGGGTTCCTGGCAGCCGCAAATAACAACGGCGCCAATCATCAAGCCCATGAAACGAATGAGCATCTTCAAAGCCATTTCATACCCCAATTCTTCAAGTTCTCAGAACGCAATTTGGCAGGCGAGGGATCCGATCCCAGCCCGACAGTCAAGCAAGGCCGTCTGATCAGGCTGAGGCTGAGGCGAAGGACGGGCCAGCACGAAAAGTGTCGCTGTCGCAACGGCCAGCGCTCCAGCGGCGACAAAGCCTACGATCGGCCAGGTTTTGGAATCCTCCCATTTCTGGTAAAGAGAATTGCATTCACTCGCCAAACCGCCCGAGTCGGGGACGACCTGCCCCTTTTCGTTGACGCCGCAGTGTTTGTCGAAGTCGGAGAATTTTTGATTTTGCACGACTTGAAAGCCGACGCCGATACCAAGCGCGATGACCGCACCCGTTCCGGTTATCCAGCCTGCGGTTCGCAAGGTCCTGCCGTGATCGGGCTGTGAAACGGGTGCAGACACGGAACCTCCATCAGCGAGCGCGGATGCAGGCGCGGCGTTCAGATTGAGCGGCGGCGTTTCGGGCCGCAGCTGAACAGCAATCGCCGTGCTTTTGCCGCCGGTCACTTCTACCTGCTTTTCGAAGGGTTGAAAACCGGCGGCTTTCACCTCCAACGCAGAT
This sequence comes from Polyangia bacterium, assembly GCA_036268875.1. GTDB lineage: Bacteria > Myxococcota_A > Polyangia > Fen-1088 > Fen-1088 > DATKEU01. The sequence continues at coordinate 272,305 of DATATI010000029.1, forward strand.
AGACCCTGACCAACGCGCAGGGGTGCCGCGAGTGGCAATCGACCGGCTGGCCTGCCATTCAAGATGACGTCGGCACCATCAGGACCACCGGTGAGGACGACCTCACCGATTGTCGCCCTCACCTGGGCGAGCGTGTCCTCTAGCAGGGCCCGATTCTTTAGTGATCCACGCGTCGGTCGGCACCGCCAACCCCTGGGCCAGGTGCTGCTCGGAGTCCATCGAATAACCCAGCGCGAACTCAACGAGGCCTAACTGAGCGGCGGTACGTGGCGTATGAGCAATCTCCTGTGCCTTCTGAAAAAGCGGCAATGCCCGGACGTCACTGCCCGCGCGACGGAGAGCAACGCCTTCCCTGATCAGCGCCTCGGCATCACCTGCGTCAGCCGCAATGGCGGCTGCGGATCGCGACAGGGCGACCGCCATGACGAGCAAAAACCAAGCGGGCGAGACGAACCCGCCGAATCGTTCGGGACCCATTCGGCGCCAACCTACCACAGGTGAAAACGAAGTCGGTCCACGCCGGACCAGCCGCGACAGCATGGTTCGTCATCGGCCGCCGGACGAAAGAAGTTTCCGGTGTCGATTGGTGCTTCTACGGCGCATCATCGCGATATCCTTTTGTTGGATAGCTTACGGCCTTCAGACCCAGAACTTTCGGCCGCCGCGCAACTTCGCATTCTTAGCAACTCCAGATCTCGAAAGACGATACTTTGCTCGGCCTCGAACGTCGGGTCGGGTTCACGGCGGTGCTATGGTCTGGAGGAGCAATCATGGGAAACGCACGTCATGTCGTGCACGAAGGTGAAACCCTTTGGAGCATCGCCGAGAAGACTCTTGGCGACGGCGCCAGGTGGCCAAGGATCTGGCGCTACAACAATCGGCCCGCAGTCATCAAGGTGACGAGGCGAGCGATTCCAGATCCCGACCTCATCTACCCTGGGCAGGTCCTCCTCATTCCCGTTTCCGAACACCACGTCGTCAGCCATGCAGCCACAACGAGCGCTGCTTCACCCGCTGGAATCTCGCCGCCTCCTGTTATACCGGCGTCATCACACAGTCTCGGCCCCGGCAGTGGGCCCCTTTCCCGTCACCTCTCGCACGTCAAATCACCGATCTCCCTAAAATACCGGGCAGAGGAAATCAAATTCCCGCCAATCGTCCAGCCGGGGGTGATCATGGAGATACGTATGACCGGGGACTTCGTGCTGACCACACAGAAGTCGTATCCCGCGGTCTATGTCACGCAGAAGCGAGAAATCGAAGCTCAGGTCGTTAATCAGGCAAATCGCGCGTTCAATTCTTTGGTGAGCGATACCCGTCTTGTCTATGACAGCGCGAACAATACGCTTGCCTATCGTTCGATGTTCGTGACCCGAGCCTCCGATCCGAGGCTGCCGACAACAGCGATCGGCGTCCAGTTCAGTTCCAATAGTCCGATCCCAAAACTTCGATTCGAATTTCGTTATCCGAAGGTTCAGGGGAAATTCCATGAATTCTACTACTGGGCAGTCGGTATGAACGTTGTGGTGGAACTAACGCCGAAACCGGATCCGCGCGACAACACGAGAGCACAACCAGAATATCGAGAAGCTCCAATACGAGTGCCCGTACCTCCAGTGGCCGCACCCCACCGACACTGGGATAAGATCCTGGGGACCGGTCTGTTGATCACCGCGGGTGCGATCGTGGTTGGCACCTTGGTCGAAGACTTCTTCACCGCAGGCGTGGGGATCACGGACGACGCTCCGTCGTTTGCCGCCGCGGGTGCAGCCGTCGCCCGGGGCGTACTGATGATTCGGGGAGCGCCGGTCGTGCTGCCTGCGGCCGCGACGGCGGCCAGCGTGTCGCTGTCTGTTTCCGTCTCGCAATCTACGGGCTCTCAACAGAGCCACTAGGTCCATGCCGATCGCGAGACGTTCGCTGCTAGTGGGCGGAGCCGCCTTTGTCACGGGAGCCGCGGCCGTCGCTCTTTCCAACACTCGACGGTCGCCAGATTTCGACGGAATCAGACGACGCGCAGATGCGATTGCTGGTAGGAATCGAATCGTCATCGGGTACGGCTCACCACAAACATTCTTTGTGGCTCCTTACACAGAAAAGGACGCGGCAATTCCCCGGGGACAAGCGACCTCAGTCGACCCAGCTAACCTCGATCCAGCGCTGAATGGAATCGATGAATCGTTGTCTATCTACCCGGATGGGTTCTTCAGTCGCGCGTGCCATGCGATCTTCGTTTGCGGGTCCCTCATTCTTGACGACGCTCGTGCTGGTGGAACCTACGGACCGGCCTGGATCATCCTGGTTGCATCCGCAGAATCCGGTGTCGGAGGCATCTTTAAAACAGCACACCTCGGCGTCCATCACGAATTCAGCTCGTTGATTTGGCAAAAATTCCCTGACCTGATCAAGGCGTGGCAGCCGTTGATGCCGGTTGGATGGCAACCTGCCCGCGACAATGCTGAGGCGCTGGCCGCGGCGGAGACAGGCAGTGCTGATCCCGCTGCCGGCTTTTTGACTCCCTACGGGCGAACATCTCTGGAAAATGACTTCAACGTCTACGCCGAGACGGCATTCGCCGAGCCGACGCTCTTGCGGGACCTCGGTCGAACTTACCAAGTGGTCGCAAAGAAGGCCGGTTTGCTCGTAGCAGCGTACACGGCGCTTGACGATCGCATGCATGATGTATTCGCCAAGCTCGAACTCGCCCAATTTGGTTCCGCGTTCCCGCAAACGTTGTCGGAGGGCTATGCTGTTCCCGCGCCGACAACGATGCCCCAGCCATCGATCGTGGATCATTCTGAAACGAGAACGTTGAAACGGAAGAAGCCCTAAGAGGCTGTCCTACAGGAAAAGGCCGCAATAACTCAGCCAAATGCCAGGCGGCGCGTCATGAGACGTATCATACATAGTTGAATGTCGGATTCGCTTGAAACGATGGTTCGCTCGAATTCTTTCGACAATAAGCGAT